>NZ_JAIHOM010000036.1:0-18278 GCF_026130165.1 Spirulina subsalsa FACHB-351
AATCGCGGTCGGACAGCCCGTGATTCAAAATGCTTTCGGAGACGTTCTGTCGGGGTCAATTTCTGATTGGCTAGACAAGAGTCTATGAGGAAAGAATCCACTCGCCTTTAGGCAGTGGAGTGTCAAGATTCCATTGTATTTGGTAATTGCTTCTCAAGCAATACATCAGTCCTATTTGCCCAATAGAATTGGGCAATCTTGACAAGTTAAGACCCAAAGTTAGAAGTCAAGAGCATCGGGAATGGCTAATTCAGCGTCGGCTGCTTCTGTTGCGCCCACTGAATCCGAGCGCGCACGGCCAGTTCCGACTCTTGGGACAAATGCGATCGCAAAATCTCCAGAATCCGCTCCCGAAATTGACCCTGTTGTTGGCCTAAGCCCTCTAATCCCACAACGGCCGCATACCTCACTACCCATTCCTCATCCTTGGCTAATATCTGCGCTAAGGTGGTTAGGGTGCGTTCTTGGGCAGTTTGTTGCTCCTCGGGGGGCAGTTTCTCCCACTGTATCCCCCCCAAGCCCTTCGCGGCCGCCCGGCGAACACTCAAGGCGAAATCCTGACTGGCGGCCTCTAGGAGCATCTCCAGCGCCCGAGGATCCCCAATCCGGGCTAGAGCGCGATTCGCCCAAGCCCTCGCCCCATAATCATAACCATCAATATTTTCCAAGAGAATAGGAACGGCCCGTTCCCCCAGCTTAACCAGTCCTTCCACGGCCGCCACTGCTGCACCGGGGTTATTGTAGCCCAAGACTTCAATTAAGGTAGGAATGGCGGCGAGATCCTGCGCGTTGGCCAAATTCCAAACCGCTTGAACCAAAGTATTAGGAGAGGTGGCCTGTTCAATCGCGGTAATCAGTTGTTGAACTTGGGTCATTGAATCAATTATCAGGTTTTTGTCTTTAATTAATAATTATTAATTCTCAATTCTCAATCGACTAAAGCAAGCCATCCATTAACTGCATAATGTGAACGCTCTCTGGTGAGAATTCCCATGTTTCAGCAGAGGAAGGGAGATCCCGCAGAGAAAATTCTAACAAACCTTTGAGGGAAATAACTTTTAAACTGTTTTCGGCTAAGGTTTGGGCGATCGCATCAGCCCCCGGCAAATAGCCCACTGCTCCCAAATCAATCAAGGCTGAACGCCGCAAGGGTAACTTATCCGCCTGTAGCCCTTGCACCAGTCGTTCCCCATATTGTGGCTCTTGGGTTAACTGGTATAAAGCCCGGGCGGCCGCTAACTGCACTTTGACCACCGGATGGGTTAAAAAAGGCTGCATCAACGGCACCGTTTCCCTTGCCCCTAAAGTCCCTAACGCCTCTAAAATGGCCTCGTAAGGCTGCACTAAATGGGGTTTCCCCGGCACCGGAACAGCCGCTTCCACTCCCCCCGCTAAGAGGTTGACCAATGCTGACACACAACTTTTATCCCCCAACTGTTCTAAAGCTTGGGCCGCGGCTTCCCGCACATAATAATCCGGGCAGTCTAAGCAGTGAATCAACGCCGGAACAACCCTTGGTTCATTTAACTTACCCAGAGCGCGGGCGGCATTACGGCGCAGGGGATAGCCCCCATCAGGGGAACGATCGGCTTCATCCTCTAGGGCGATCAACAAGGTATCAATGGCTTCCGGTTGGGCAACGCGAAACTTACCGAGCCACCAAGCGGCATAATAACGCAGCCCTAAATCCTCGGTTTGTTGCAAATTAGCGATCGCCTGTTCAACCGTTAACCCTTCTACCCCTTGCTCCATGCTAACTCCCTAGCTTTTGCCGATCGTTCCCATCTATTCCTAATCTTCCTCAGACTCAGCCGCCGCAGGTGCTTCGCTGCTTTCGCTGCCATCTAGGGGTTGAATATTAACAATCCGACCCCCTAAACGGGTAATCCGCTTGTACTCGTCGCTCATCCGATCATAAGACACGGTGATAAAGGTGCTACCACTGCGACGGACGGGAAACTTGCGCTTATTCGTTTCCCCATTTTGGCGCATTCCTTCCACTTCAATCCGAAACATCCGAGCGTTTTCACCAACATTAGCTACTGTAGTTTGACCGTACATCGTGGAATTTGCTCCTAACCTAAATAAAGAACTCAAAGAGAATATTTATAGCAACGATGATGGTAAGCTATAAAAGCCTACCATCATCGTTGAATAACGAACAGTGCGCTTTAGGACGGGGGAGAGTTGGGAGGATTCAAACTCAAAACTGCCCATCTTGACTTGACCTCTTAGCTCATCACCTGTCCTATGGTCACTGGTCTATTTACGCCGGGCGCACGCTGATGATTTTGCCCCCAGAACGCAGAATTTGCTGCATCCGTTGAGAAAGCTGCTCATAGGGGACGAGGTAGGCTGTTTTGCTACGAGGAATCACCGGGCGAATTTGACGGCTGATTAAACCAGTCACTTCAATCCGATAGATCCGACCTTCTTCATTGCCAATGCCACCAAAGGAACTTTGAGGCACTTGATAGGCTTCACCGCTTCCAGTAGGAACGGTGATCGAAGAAGCAACGTTGGTAGCCAGTTGACGGTTTAAACGGGCAACAACCCCACCCGCTTGGGTGCGATCGCTGGTTGCATAACCCCGATAGAGGTTAAACATCCGGGTAAAACCAACGGTTCTCGAACCTGCATCTACGCCAAAACCCGTGAAGTAAGGCACAATATTGTCACCAAACTTCTGGGCATACTCTTCACTCTCGAAGTAGGAATCAATCTCCGCATCAAAACCTTGATCTTCACAGAGGTTGGTGTGGTAAGCTAGCTCGTCTTGATCGTAAGGCGCACGACCCAAGAAGTGCTTAAAGTTCACTTCCACAAAACGTTGATTATTATTCGAGAGGAAAAACTTTTCTTTGTATAAATCCGATTTCGCCAAAGCCCGGACAAAATCCCGCACGCTGATATTCCCTTGACGCAGTAAAGATTCTGCGGAGGTCAGACGCTGGGAAGACATAATGTAATCATTGCCAAACACCTGACGGTAAGCGGCACGAATCACATTTTGCACTTCATCTTCTGTCCAGTCAGGACGCAACTCGACTTTGCTCCCATCAAAGGAATCTAAGCCAAGTCTGCCCGCTTCTTTTAAATTGGCTGCGACTAAAGTGGCCATAAGCACTTTTCTCCCAATTAGCAGAGGTTTTCGATTTGAGCTTGAAAAGACAATGCCCGGAAAAATCGACAACTGCTAGCAAGTTTGCCAACACTCGCTCATTTTTCCGGGCAACGGAACCGCGATGACTAGCTCAGAGCGTTGATAGCGTAGTCAATGTAGGTGTTTGCTTCGTTAGCCGCTTGACCGCTCAAACCGTGGTTAGCTTTGATGTATTTCAGAGCTTCAACATACCAGCTAGGAGAGAGTTCAAAGGTGCTGTTGATTTCATCTAAACCAGCAATTAAGTACTCATCCATGGGACCTGTACCACCAGAAATCAGGCAGTAAGTCACCATGCGTAGGTAGTGACCGATGTCACGAGCGCATTTGTCTTTACCGCGTTGGTCGTAAGCGTAGTTAGGCCCTTGCATTTGGGTGGTGTAAGGGAATTTTTGGTACACTGCGTTGGCAGCACCGCTTACTAAGGAGCTAGAATTCTGAGTTAATGCGCGAGCAGCTTCCATGCTGGCAGTAGCACGCTCGAAGCGGCCACGCACAGATTGCAGTTCGCTGTTGCTCAGAAAGCGTCCTTGGGAATCAGCAGAAGAAATAGCTTCGGTGATAGGGGTCTTCATTGTTCTCGGATTCTCCTAAACTTAAACTCTGTTTCCGGATTGTTTGTGATTAAAAAATTGTGCCGAAGGTCTAATTGAGCAGGTCTAATTGCTCTAGACCGGATAGACAAGGCTATTTCTAGGCAACAGCAGCAGCAGCGCGATCGAAGTAGCTAGCAACTTCAGACATTAATTGGCTGCAATCCCCTTGGGTGATCCCGTTGGGGTCGTTAGCGATTTTAACCGCCGCATCTTTCATTTTGGCAACGCCAGCAGCCACAGAAGCACCAGGAACGCCCAGAGCTTGGTAGGTTTCACGCAGACCGTTTAAGCAACGATCTTCGAGAACACTAGCATCGCCAGCTAAGGTAGCGTAGCTAACATAGCGCAGGATGATTTCCATATCACGCAAACAAGCAGCCATACGACGGTTGGTGTAGGCATTTCCACCGGGTTGCACCAGTTGAGGCTGTTCAGCGAACAGAGCGCGAGCAGCGTCAGTCACGATAGCAGCAGAGTTGCTGGTGATGCGGTTTACCACGTCTAAGCGTTTGTTGCCGTCAGCAACCATGGCGGATAAAGCGTCTAATTGTTCGCCGCTCAGGAATTCGCCGCGAGAGTCTGCTTGAGAAACAACCCTTGTAAATGCGTCAAACATTGAGTCAATCTCCTGTTGTTATGGTTCGTTTTGATGGTTGGCTAGATTGTTGCTCTAGCTACTTCAGATTGGAAAGGCATCAGACGGGATTAAAACCCTTTTCTTAAAACTTGGACTTTGCTTAGTGAGTTTATAACCGTTTGTGAAGCTTTATTTTCCTTTCTCAGATTCATTGTGTATTTATACTTACCAAATGAATTTTCTGAGAGGGGTATTCTTGTTTTATGAGAATTGGGTCTGACTTCACGACGGCTTACTCAACTTGAGCTTGACCTGTTGTTTAAACCTTCCGGTTATCTTTATACACTGCTTCCGGGTCATTTTAAAGTTACAAATTATTAAGTAATTTTTGAGGAATATTTTTAATTTTCTTAACGTTTTTTTACGTTAGCCGTGCCTACAATAGGAAGTTTGGGTCACAAAAAAAATCCCCCCTAAGAAATAATCTGGGGGGATACAGGAGAATCGTTGACTAGACCAAAGCTAAGAGAGCAAGTGGGGGCTAAGTTGAGGTTGTAGGGGAACTTTGCCCACTTTTGCTGAGAAATATCCCAAAATAGGGGTTAAATCCGTTTTTCGAGGTATTGACCAATCATCTGTTCTTGTCCGGCACGGGAGATGATGGTCTGGCGAGTGCGATAGAGTTCGCCAATGAGTTTCAATTCTTCTTCAAACACTGAGCCTTTATACTCAGAGCGTAAGCACATGGTTTTAGGTTGGGAAAAGTAATATTGCGCTTTGATGGGTTTGGGGGTGGCAAAACCGCGATCGCGATAAAGTTCACTCCCTAAGACACCAAAGAGGGTAGACCCTTTAGAGGGTTTGCGCTCGGTTCCGGTGTAGCTACTTTCCCAAGTGACCTCCGAACCGCAAATAAAAACCTCTAAATTGTCCAAATGGTGCATTTTGGCCAACTGAATCAATTCAGGGGCTCCCGGTTCGATATAGCGAACATGGATTAAACTGACCACTTCTTGCGCTTCCCCGTTACTCAGGGTGTAATAACGCCGTTGAGAGTGCCAGTCTCCTGCGGAATCCCGAAAGAATTCCTGAGCTAGCATTTCTGGGGACAGTTGAATCGCTTGTGTCACGTTTTGCATAGAGGCTTACCTAGATTCGCTTGTTGCTGCATGATGCTGTACCTTCGTAAAGCAAACAGCAGCATTTTTTACAATTTTTAATAATCTTAACAAAAAATCAAAACTGATAAGTAAAAATGCTCATTTTATCCACAATTCGTTATTTAGGGAAAATTTTGGGTCAAACAGTATCCAAATTTCGGGCGATGAGCTATAATCAAGTCAATTGATAATTGATAATTTAAGGTAATGCTCTGCCTCGTGGCAGGGCGTTTGTTTTTGGGGGTCTGTTTTTTGGGGGTCTGAGGGAAGGGCTTGCTGCGGAACATCACAGAAAACCCCACGCCACCCTCTAAGGGAAACGTGGGGAATATCTATAGACATCTAATTTTAGATATCTTCTAATTTTAGATATCTTCTAATTTTAGATATCTTCTAATTTTAGATATCTTATTGATCTATCCCTTGGGCAGAATTAGCTGCCGTTTAGGCATCACTTTCAATGTGGATGAAGAGTAAACCCATCACAACAGCAGGCATGAGCCAGCAGACGAGGGGAATCAAAATCCAAGGCAGGTAAGAAGCTGCGTATGCGCCTGTCATGTTCAGTATTTCCTTATTTTCAAAGTTTTAACATCGAAAGGGTAGGCATCAAGCCTATTTTGGGGTGAAACGTGGGTTACAGTCTCACTTCCCTTGACCAAGGTTGAGAGAGGGGGAGCGATCGCGATCGCCCCAAGATCCCTAAGATCCCTTGGATCTAGTTCACTAAACCTCTGAGGATGGCATCTACACTGATAAAGTTTTCCAACAAGAAGTAGGCCACAAATGCGCCACCCATTGCACCGACAAAGAAGCCAGCCGTGAACTGACTCCAACCTTGTCCGGTTTTGAGTTCTTCGGGAGCGCCGACAGTGTTTTCAATATAGGCGGCTTTGCTGTTGTCTTGGGGGAAAGACACTAAACCATAGGCAGACATTCCAGCCGTCGCAACGAGAATCAAGGCGATCGCAGAAACCAAACCGCCTAAGTTCGCCGCGTCGGGATAGTCCCGCAGTGGGCCGACTACGACCCAAGGTCCCAACATAAAGTAACCGTGAGCCATACCCACTTCTAGGCCGCGCACGATGGGGGAAATCCCTTTGCGGTAAGCAGGCAAATTGCCAATAAACGCTTTTGTGAAACCCGAAGCCGAAACAGGAGTTGCTAAATGCCCTTTAAAAGGACCGAACTCGTCATCATAATAAGGTTTGATCAAATCTGGCATATTGCCTTCTCCTCTTAGGTAATTTTAAGCAAGCTCATACAAAGGTGAGGTTGTCTTATTTTAGGCAGTGAAGGGGAATTTGTTGCCCCAATCTTAGCAGAGTGTTAAAAAAAGTTTACTTTTCTCATTTTTTCCTCCCCTCGACCACCCCCGACAGTTTAAGCTCCCTGTCCTCTGGTCAAGGAAGGGTGGGGGGTGTAGGGGAATGGACTATTGAGTATTGATAATTGATAATTGAGCGTTGATAACTGATAATTGATTAAGCCGCAACGTCTTTTTTGCGGTTTTTGCTCTTAGACCCCTCTTCTAGAGCCTTTACGCCATCACTGAGGGGCTTTTCAGCTTGAGGTAGCACACTAACTAAAAGAGCGACGGGGAAATGTTGCAGAATATCGCGCAGGAAGAGAGCATCTTCCCCCTTAATTTCTTCCCCAGTGATTCGGTTTTGCCAATGGGTGGGAGATCCGGGGGGGAGGGAAATGCGCGTTTCTTGCCAGACTTGTTCCCCGAGGGGAAGTTCATCCTCTTTCATCAGACTGGTAAACAGACGAGGTGCGATCGCAATAACCGTATAATCCCCCCAAGTACGAGAAAATACCACCGCATGATCCTGCCAACTCCCAATCACCGTTAACTTTTGATAGTCTCCCCGTTGGAACAACTCACTATACTCCTGTCGCGTTTGCAGCAGTTGATAGATCAGGAACAGCTTAATCCGTCCATCTTCAGGATGAGCTAACAACTCCTCCACCAGTGCCAACGGATTTTTCTCAATCCCCCGTTTGATACTCTTCAGAAACTTGTTCCGCAACTTAAAATCAACCGGACGACGATTATCTGGATCCACCAAACTCAAATCCCATAATTCCGTTCCCTGATAAATGTCAGGAATACCAGGCACCGCAAACTTTAACAAAGTTTGGGAAAGAGAATTAAACACCCCATAATGTTGGATCTTCTGCTGAAACGGTCGAAACGCTTTTAAAAACTCATTATCCGGTGAATCCTTCAGCAACCGTTCCGCAAACGTAGTAAATCCTTCCTCATACCCCGTATCGGGTTTCAACCATGCCGTATAAACCTTCGCTTCTCGAATCGCCTTGATGAGATATTCCTTAATACGCTGGACAAAAACCGGATATTCTTCCTCATAAAATGGGAACGTTCCTAAGAGAGTTTGATACAACAAATATTCATCATTCGGATCGGGAACATCAATCCCCTCAATGCAATCCTTTTGACCTGCATTAATCTCTCGCCACTCCTTTAATTTAGCTTCCCATTCATCGGGAATTTCCGACAGCACATTAATCCGACTGCGGACATCTTCCCCCCGTTTCGTGTCATGAGTTGCACTGGCATTCATACTATGGGGCCAATATGCCGTTTGATGGTGATTAAACTGGTGAAACTCATCAATGGAAACTCCGAAATGGGTAGGATGAGAACCCACCTCATTCAAAGATAGCAAACGGTTATAAATATATAAAACCGTATCCTCTACACCCTTCGCCATCAACGGTCCGGTAAACTGTTGCAAGCGCATGACAAAATCCAGCCATTGCTCCTTTTCCTCCTGAGTTAAGTAATCATCAAACTCTAGTAAGAGAAACTTCTCAATAAATGCCAACTCATTTAAAAAGATCGGCATAGTTTCTTTAGCTTTGGCAATGACTTGTTTAATGTAGTTCCGATCCGAGGTACTCACTTCCTCATTATTGATATACGTTCGATACACCGGAAACGCTGTCATCACTTCCACTAAAGCACCTTTTAACCCATAGATGGTAAAGTCACTCGCGTAGCGATAATGACTAGAGATTTGTTTAAGGAAGTGAGCCAGATTATCAATATCTCCCGCCAAGTGTTTCCCCACAATTAGGCGTTTTTTCTCGTCAATCAATTGTTCGCAGTTTACAATTGACCGAGTAAAGCTGTGGTATATTTTATTGAATTTTGCCTCATTTTCTTTTTGGCAAAATACTCCATTTGCCATATTCAAGTAATCATAGCCTGTTGTTCCTTGAATTGGCCAGTTAATGGGAAGTTCTTCTTGAGGTTCTAGGATCTTCTCAATCACAACATAGGTATGATTAGCTCGATCTCGCAGACGGAATAAATAGGTGGCAGGATCGTAAAGTCCGTCAATATGATCAATCCGCAAACCGTGAATTTTTTCCTCTTCCACTAATTGTAACAGGAGGGAGTGAGTCGTCTCAAATACATTGGGATCTTCAATCCGTAAGGAAATTAAATCATTCACGGTAAAGAAGCGCCGATAGTTCAACTCTTCGTTTCCGACTTTCCAAAAGGCAAGACGAAAGAATTGTTCATTTAACAAATCTTCCAATAAGTTAAAGCTTTCCGGTTTACCCACAACTCCGTTAAAGGTTTCGATATTTTCTTCAATGAATTTGCGAATATCTAGGTTGTCGTTCCACAGTTCCCACAACATACTCTTAATGAAGAAGATTTGATCATAACGTTCGCTGCCTTCTTCTCCCGAGGGAATGTATTTTAACCCATAGAGAATTCCCAAAAATTTAACAAAATCCGGGTTTCTTCGACCTAGTTTTTGTCTTAATCGTCCTAAATCATAGGTTAAAACTTTGGTGTAAGATTCAATGCGAATGGGAAACTTTAGGGAATAGTAGTTAACACTGAGTCCAGATTCTTCATACTGTAATTTAAGCTCACCATGTTCTAAACAGTCCCCATAAAAACGACCTAAAAAGGGTGCTAATAATCGCCCACGAATTCCTTCGTAGGGATGATTCCAGTTAATATCAAAGAAGCCATGATACTGGGAATCAGAACCATTTTCCAGCAAGTCAACCAGCATGGTGTTTTGACTATCAAACGCCATGTGATTGGGGACAATATCCTGTAGCCATTTCAGATTGTATTCGTGGATTTTTTCGATTAAATCATTGAACTTTTCTATCCCTCCTAATTCGGGGTTAATAATGTTCGGATCAACCACATCATAACCGTGGGTGCTGCCTTGACGTGCTTTAAAAATCGGCGAGGCATAGAGGTAAGAAACACCTAATTCCGCTAGGTAGGGAACAATGGCTTTAGCGGATCTAAAATCAAAGCTAGGCGTAAATTGAAGGCGATAGGTGGCTAAAGGAAATTGCATCATAGAGAGTCATCTAACTTTAGGAATAATGAACCGAGAGAGTCAAGTAATAGGTTAATTTGATGGCAAATTATTCGCCATTTTGACTTTTGCCTAGGGCTGCTCATAAACAACGAAGCTTAAGGGTGCTAGGGAAAGGGTTTCAGGTAAGGTTTCGGGGTAACTATACCCCGAACCTTGCCATTGAGTGGCTGTAGACTCTAGGATTTTTTGCCAAGTTGAATGGGAGCATTGGGGGTTAAAATCTAGGCTAGATTCCTCATAGTTGAATATCACTAATATAGCTCCTTGATCGGATTGGCGCTGTACCGATAGCACTTTTTGCGGGGAGGCTGTGAGAATTTGAACAGAGGATAAATCTAAACGGGATAAGGCGGGTTTTTGTTTTCGGAGTTCGATCAGGGTTTTATAGAGCGATCGCAAAACCTTCCCCGCCCCCGTAAAACCTTGCTCCCAGTGAAGTTTAGACTGTTCAAAAACCGTTTCTCCTTGGGGATCAGGCACTTCATTTTCCCAGCCAAAAGACTTAAATTCCTCGGCCCTTCCCTTGCGCACTCCTTCAATCAATCCGGGATCACTGTGACTCACAAAATACTGAAACGGTGCTTTTTCTCCATATTCTTCCCCCATAAACAACATCGGGACAAAGGGCGATAGTAAAACCGTCGCAGCCGCTAATTTTAACCGTTCAAAATTCACTAACTGGCTTAAACGATCCCCTAGTAAACGGTTGCCAATTTGGTCATGGTTTTGAATACAAACCACGAAATTTTCCCCCGTCGTATTTTTGGGGATATTGCCATGATTCCGGCGACGGTGGGGTGAATATTCCCCGGTGTATATGTACCCTTGTTTAAAACTTTTAGCCAGTTGCTCAATCGAGCCAAAATCACAATAATAACCGGAGTTTTCTCCCGTTAAAATAGTATGTAACCCATGATGAAAGTCATCACACCATTGGCTAGCATGACCAAATCCTCCGTCTTCTCGTGACTGGAGGACTCGCACATCATTGAGATCACTTTCTGCGATTAAATAACGGGGATAAACAGTGCTTTCATTGAACCTTTCAACAGCCGCCCCCAGCTGTTGTAAAAAAGGCTGGGCGCTCAAATCATAAATGGCGTGAACCGCGTCTAAACGTAGGGCATCAATATGATAGGTTTCTAACCAATAGAGAGTATTTTGGATAAAGAACTCTCGCACTTCATTGGAGTCTGCTTGATCAAAATTAACCGCATCTCCCCAAGGGGTTTTATAGCGGTCGGTAAAATAGGGTGCATAGGCCCATAAATAATTCCCTTCCGGGCCAAAATGGTTATAAACCACATCTAAAATAACCGCTACTCCCGCTTGATGACAGGCATTGACCAATTTTTTCAGACCCTCGACTCCCCCATAGGAATTTTGCACCCCATAGATGAATGTGCCATCATACCCCCAGTTTCGACTGCCGGGAAATTGAGCTACAGGCATGATTTCAATCGCATTAATGCCTAAATCCACCAGATCGGGTAATCGGTCAATAATGGCATCAAAAGTGCCTTCTGGGGTGAATGTTCCCACATGGAGTTCATAAATCACATATTGGGACAGGGGAAGGCCTTGCCATGCTTCATCCTGCCAAATAAAGGCGCTATGGTCGATGACTTCAGACGGGCCATGAACTCCTTTTGGTTGACTGTGGGACGCGGGATCCGGACGTTCTAAATCCCCATCGAGTTGATATTGATAGTATGTGCCGGGAGATACCCCTTCGATGGTAGCCTCCCAGTAGCCATTTTTCCCTTGAGTGAGGGGGACTAATCGATCTTCAGGGGAGAGTAGATGCACCGAGACTTGTTTCCGTGTTGGCGACCACACCCTAAATTGACAAGTTTCATGACCAAGATAATGACTGCCCAGTTTCATGGTATTTTTCCACATTGCAAGAGGTCGCTTTTCTTTATTGATTTTAGTCGGATTTTCTATTTTAGCGACTTTTTAGGCTTTTTGTACTATCTTGGGCTATTGATTGTTAACAAGATGGCCGGGAATTCCTGATCCCCCCAGTGGGCGAGGTAGTTTACTCTTGTGATCATGCAGCAGAATCGCAAAAGGGGGACAGGTTTTAGCCTTGTCCCCCTTGTTATTGTGAAGTGGCGAGCGATCGCTAAACGGCCTCTAAATCCTTCTCTCCGGTGCGGATTCTAATAATTTGTTCCACAGGAGTGACAAAGATTTTACCGTCGCCGATTTCGCCTGTCTTAGCGGCAGCAACGATTTTTTCCACTACCATATCCACCTGGCTATCTTCAACCACAATTTCCACTTTCAGCTTTTGTAAAAACTCAACCGTGTACTCAGAACCGCGATAGCGCTCGGTTTGCCCCTTCTGCCGTCCAAAACCTCGGACTTCAGAAACAGTCATCCCTACGATTCCGGCATTGACGAGAGCAATCTTAACCTCATCAAGCTTAAAGGGTCGGATAATAGCTTCTACCTTCTTCAAGGGTTCAACTCCTCTTTAAAAATCTTGTGGTCTGTCTCTGTACAGTTTAGACGCTCCAACAGATTCAATCTGTTAGATTCCTGTGTCATCAACTTTGCCTAAAATCCAAAAGGGAAGTTCTTCCCGATCCCCTCTCGCAGAATTTGCACTGAAAACGCAACTCTTCGTTTGGGCATTCAGACCCCAGAGGCCAAGTCTCAACAGGCTTGTTTTTACCCTGTTTGGGCGCGTCCCGCCCTACAGCTTTTCACTTTTAAAGGTTCTGGTTTTTTGGGTTTGTCCCCCATTGAAGCACCTAAGCTTTTAAAGAGATTACCCCGCCTCTGTTGGCAGACTGCACTCTACTTTCGGAGACTAGGATGCTAACTCTAAAAAGGGTTTTAGGTCGCTTCACTACTGCCCACCTTGGAGATTCAAACCGACTTTGATTGTATCATTGTTTGAGAGGATGAATCCCCCCGCCCTACACCCTACCCCTAAGAAGAGTCGGTTGTGTGCGGCTTGTGCTTGTAGGCAGGCATGACACTTTCTAGCACCGAGAATGGAGAAGTTTTGTAAAACTCGGTACAACTTCACACTTTATTCATAAAGGCTTATAAGCCTATAATCCTTGTGGGAGAAGGGACAATCGGTTATCGGTCGTCCCTCGTCAGTGGGTCAATTAATCCTTGAGCCTTAATCAAACCTAGACAACAAGGGAAAATTGATCATTGATCATGGCTTCTTCCCCTCAATCGACCACTTCTTGTTAGAATTTGGGTCAGAACCCCTTAACATTTCGTAAAATAACCTCGAATTAACAAGATATGGTGCAGAAAATTCAAAAAACCGAGTCTGAATGGAAGCAGCAACTCACCCCTGAACAGTTCAAGGTGACACGGAAGAAAGGCACAGAGCGAGCTTTTACCGGACAATATTATGACAATAAGCAGCCCGGAGTTTATAAATGTGTCTGTTGTGGGACAGAACTATTTAGCTCAGAGACTAAGTATGATTCTGGGACAGGGTGGCCGAGTTTCTATGCACCCATTGCGGCGGATCATGTAGACTATGAGAGCGATCGCAGTTTATTCATGGTACGGACAGAAGTCCTTTGTGCCGCCTGTGATGCCCACCTTGGTCATGTGTTCGATGACGGCCCGGCTCCCACTGGAAAACGTTACTGCATGAACTCGGCCGCTTTGACCTTCGAGCCGCAATAACCGCCCAGATTTAACATTTCTTAAAATCCTCGAAAGTGATATTCTGTGGGTTAGATTAAAGCACTTTTACCACAAACAAGCCCAAAGGATACAGTCTCATGCACGTTTCGGAACTCAAAGGCAAAATTCAGGCAGAGGTTAACAGACTAGAATATCAACTCGAACGCAAGCGGTTAATCCTAGAAAGTTATGTCGGGGATAAAACCAAACTCATCCGCGAACGAGAAAACTGGATTCTTGAAATGGAAACATGGAAGAAGTGCCTTGATTTAGTGAATCAGTTAGATCATTAAATCCCTCCAGAATTCATTACAATCTAGGCTCCCTGACCACAAGGGGGCCTGTTTTTCACAAACCCCTCTCAACTTAACGCAAAAACACCACCACAATAAACACCAGACTCACCATCACCTGCACGGCCATGACAGGCATTCCGTAGCGGAAAAAGCGGTGAAAGGAGATTTTGCCCCCATGCAATTCTGCCACTCCTGCCCCCACAATATTGGCAGAAGCCCCTACTAATGTCCCATTCCCCCCCAAGGTTGCCCCAAACATCATGGCATAAAACAGAGGCAAAACCGCAGGAGGCAGTTGACCTGAAAAGTTCGGATCGAGCATATCGGCTGAGATCAAATCAATATTAAATAAATATTCTTTGATCAACGGAACCATCGCCACCACTAGGGGAATATTCGGCACAACACTAGACAGCAGCGCCACTAAGATCATCAATAAAAGACAACCTAAAACAAGATTTTGCCCTAAAACCACCGCTAAAAGCAGAGAAATTTGTCGCACGACTCCGGTTTTTTCTAACCCCCCAATCAAGACAAAGGTGGACATGAAAAAAATCAACGTTGTCCAGTCAATATCTTTCATAATATTATTCACCGTGTCAATCTTAGTCTGGTGAGCCAGTAATAGTGCTAATCCTGCCCCTAATAACGCCACGGCGGCGGGCTGCATGGGAATGGGCAAAGACTCACCGACTACGAATAATGTTAACACCAAGACTACAATCACCGAACCAACGGCTAAAACCCGAGGATGATTAATGGTGGGGAGTTTTAGGTTTTCATGTCCCTTAAATTGAGCCTTCCAAATTTTAGGAAATAAAACCGGAAGCAAACAAGTAATGGTCAAGACAGCCAAGACTCCCCCTAAACTTAAACGCTGGAGATATTGCACAAAGTTAATGTTAATGCCATCCCCAATAATAAAGGTTGCAGGATCTCCAATGAGTGTTAGCAGTCCTGCACTGTTCGCCACTAGCACCATTAAAATAAGTAGGGGAACAAAATCAACGCCAATATCTTGGGCAAGAGGTGGAATGAGTGGGGCGAGCAACATGACTGTTGTAGCATTGGGCAATATAGCACAAATGGGAGTAGTAATGGCGACTATTCCTAATAGTAAAAGCTTGCCACTTCCCCGGGAAAGTTGAACTATTTTTCCGGCTAAATAACTAAAAATTTGGGTCGGTTCAAAGGCTCGAACTAAAACCATAATGCCGAAAAATAGGGCTAGGGTTGAGTAACTATGACTAATATAGCCGATGGCTTCGGTTAAGGTCATTACATGGGTAAAAACTAACACTAATGCTCCTAAAAATGCGGCAATCATTAAGTGTAGTTTTTCTGATACAATTGCCAAAATGACAATAATAAAGGTGCTAGTTGTGATTAAAGCGTGAAGATTGTCCATCTGTGTTTTTGGGGTGTGAGTTTTAAGAGTGGTGCTATTTTTGCCCATGCCATGCTAGGCACTACTCTAAGCAGTTGTGTCTAATCTGCATTGGATAAATGTCCCGTGACTCCCACTTAGTTTTGTGGGAAAAAATGGTGTTTAGCCTAATAAAAACTGATTTTGCTTAACAATAATGTCAGCAAAACTAGGGTAAATAGCGGTAGAACTTCTAGATGGGCAAATGCTCTAGAAAGCCAAGAGTTATGAAAGGAGTCCTAAATTGTCCTAAATGGATGGCTATTCTTTGAATTGATTTGCATTGAACTGTTTTGAGAGTTAAGGCAGGTACGGGCAAGCCATTGATTTAAGTACCAGCCGAAAATGAGGAGGTAACTCACTGATCAGTTCGTCATTTTATGGAAAAAACTTTTGCAGGTTTTTTACTCAAAATGCTGTCTTTTCAGTCTCCTCTCAATGCCTACGAAGTTAGCTGACGGGCTAGGACTGAGAGATGTCCCGCTTAAATCCTCAATCTGGCTAGATGGTAAGTCGTCTTGCTGGGTTCTTACGAACGGTAAAAGCAAGAAATCTGGTAATATAGCCGGATTAGTCTTTCTAAGCTTACGCCCCAGGGTTTGGTTCCTCCGTTTCACAAGTGCTTTTTCCAAAGCGTTTTACTAGACGTTTTTTCCTAGAAAAGGTTGTGAACTAGGCTGACTTGCTTATTGCAGGGGATTATAACATCTGAATTACAAAAAGGCAAGGTTTTTGGGAGCAGAAAAACCCGGTTTTTTGGGAGGGAATGACCGCTCTAAAAACCGGGTGACTGGTTTAAGAATAGAAATAGAATTAGCGCAATAGTTGACGAATGGTGGCTTGATAGGGTGCTGTGGCAACTCCTCGGACTTCTGTTTCTGTGGGTGGGTTTTGTCTTAGCGCTTCTTGTAATAGACGAATGCGATCGCCTGTTGCCGGGTGGGTACTCAAAAAGGTGGGAATCTGTCCCCCTTGTCGCTGTAACTTCTGCATAAAGGAAATCATTGCCGTAGGTTCATAATTGGCACGACGCAACATATCTAAACCCAAACGATCCGCTTCGAGTTCGTCCTCTCGGCTATTGGGGCGATTCAGTGCCAACTCTACCCCAATTTGTACCGCTTGATCTTGCTGTAAACCTGCCGCAGAGAGTAAGCCTTGAGTAATGGCTTGCGATCGCATTTGTCGAATAGCATGACGAGCCGTAATATGACCAATTTCATGGGCCACAACACTGGCTAATTCAGCCTCATTATCCGCCAGCAATAACAATCCCGCATTGAGATAAACAAACCCCCCCATTGTGGCAAAAGCATTCACATCTCGATCTGCCACCACTTGGAAAGTATAAGGAATATTTGGCCGTTCACTGCCTTGGACTAAAGTGTTTCCCAACTCATTCACATAGGCGTTGAGCGTTCGATTCCCCGTCATGAGGGGAGTCCCGCGACGGCGCAGTTGAACCCCGAGTTGCTCATTGATTTGTTGACCAATGGCCACCTCTTGACGATCGGATATATTGGAGAGTTGCAAGACCTGCGCCCCTCGGATTAACAATTCTAGCCAAGAGCGCGCTTGTACTGCTTGAGGTGTGATCGCCCATAAGCTGAATGCTGTCACGAGGGTTAAGACACCATACAACCAACGGGGTTTAGAGCGCCAAAGCCAGTGGGAGAGTTGCTTAAACATGATGGGAGGTTACGAAACAATAAAACAGTTCAGATCAATTTACTACTGAATACAGACGGAATCCTGAACGGATTTGTTGCCATTTTCTGTGACCCTCTCCCCTCCTTCAACCTCAATTCCTCTCTACCTCTAGATAGAATCAAAGTTAGGGAGACTACCAAACCCGATACAATAAAAGCTAGTTTTGTTATTTTTTGGGAGTTGGGATGGTTAGCCTAGAGCAAGTGGAAACCATGATTAAACAACAGTTGCCCGATGCTCACGTCAAGGTTGAAGATTTGACCGGAGGTGGAGATCATCTACAAGCAACCGTTGTTTCGGCTGCCTTTGAGGGGCAAACTCGGGTAAAACAGCACCAGATGGTCTATGGCGCACTCAAAGACGCTATGGCCTCGGAAGCTATTCACGCCCTCGCCCTCAAAACTTATACCCCTCAAGCTTGGAAGGCTATTAGTTAAATGGCAAGGGGTCTGCCTCACTCCGTTAGACTCGGATGAATACCGCCTTGTTGAGTCTAGTCTAATCGATACTCGGGAGAAATTGCCAAAAATCCAGATTTTCTCCTACCATAAAATGGTCTATTTGTCAAAGAAAATTTTAGAGGAAAACCATGACACCAGAAGTGAAAGAACGCATTGAAAGCATTATCAAAAAAGATAAAATCGTTGTCTTTATGAAGGGGTCTAAACTCATGCCCCAATGTGGTTTCTCTAATAATGTGGTGCAGATTTTAGGCACTTTAGGGGTTCCCTTTGAAACCGTTGATGTCTTGTCGGATTACGATATTCGCCAAGGGATTAAGGAGTATTCCGACTGGCCGACCATTCCTCAAGTCTATATCAATGGGGAGTTTGTCGGGGGGTCAGACATTATGATTGAACTCTATCAAAATGGCGAACTCCAAGAAATGGTAGAGGTTGCCCTAGCTTCCTAGTGGGGTGGACTCAGGTTAGCAAAGAGAGGGGACTGGAATTCATCCAGTCCCCTTGTTTTTGCCGGCCAATGACCCTAGAGATGTCTTGGCTAAAGCTAAAAAAATTAGAGAATTTTTCGGGCATTTTGCCCAACTTGTGCTACAATGCTGAGTTGTCGTGAGAGAACTTGCCAATCTGAAAGGACTGGGGAAGCTCTTAAACTCGGGGCAATGAACTAAAGACATTAACCCTGATGATTAGGGGATTCCGTCGGCTCTACCTTGGATTGAGTTTTGCTCTCAAGCTTAGAGTTAAGGGGTTGGGTGATGGAAGTTGGCGATCGCTAATAATAATCCGGTTCAGTTTGGGGTTGAACCATAGCTAACTCGAAATTAGG
>NZ_JAIHOM010000036.1:18375-44813 GCF_026130165.1 Spirulina subsalsa FACHB-351
ANGTCGGCGATCGCTAATAATAATCCGGTTCAGTTTGGGGTTGAACCATAGCCAACTCGAAATTAGGTCGGCGATCGCTAATAATAATCCGGTTCAGTTTGGGGTTGAACCATAGCCAACTCGAAATTAGGTCGGCGATCGCTAATAATAATCCGGTTCAGTTTGGGGTTGAACCATAGCCAACTCGAAATTAGACGGATCTCTTAAGAAGCGGAACACTTCTTCCTCCAAGCGGTGGACGAGGTAAGGTTCTAAAGCGTTACTCTGGCGCAAGCAGGCTAAATAGCCATCTAGATAGAGTTGCAGTTCACTAAAACGATTGCCCCTGCGCCACAGTTCAACGAGAGCATCAGTGAGGCGTTGGTAATAGCGGACGGAACGGGTATCAGTCAACATGATCTTAAATTGAAATCAACAGTAGGAGTCAGAACAGGAAACTAAGTCCAGAAAATCAGTCCAGAGAATCAACTACAGTAAACCGGATGACTGGTTAGAAGTCCATTCAGTTCAAGTCCCTGTTAAAGTGCCTTGATCTGAAGTCCGTTACTAAAGTCTGTTCAGTGAGATTGAGTTCGGTGTATTAAACTACAAGGTTGTCAAGAGTTTTCAGAATAATCTGAGGTTTTGAGCTATAACGACAGTTTGGTTATATCTCTAGTTTATCGTACCGACCAACCTCCTCGCAGATTTTAAGATTTGGGAGTCATTTTGCAGGCGACCTCATTTTCCCTCAGTAGCGGACGTTACAAAATCATGACATAAGCTAAGGTAGATTGTAGTCCACTCCTAGACAAAGGACAAAACAAGGTAACGTGGGTTTAGCTCAGATTTTGATTATCGAGGGTAATCGTCATTTGCGATCGCTCTTAGGTTGGCACTTACAACAGTCCGGGTATTGGGTACAACAAGCGACTGGAATTGCCCAAGCCCGAAGTATTCTGAGAGATCGTCAGCCCACCCTAGTCGTTATAAACTCTGATCTCCCTGACGGAGACGGACTAGAAATGTGCCGCTGGTTGTATCGGCGGAAACAATCGTTAATCTTAATGCTCTCGGCCCGCAACACCCAGAGCGATATAGTCGCAGGATTAAAAGCAGGAGCCGATGACTACCTCATTAAACCCTTTGGCGTACAGGAATTCATGGCGCGAGTTGATGCCCTCTGTCGTCGTCTGCGTTTATCTTCTGTTCCCCTTTATCTGATTTATGGGGATCTGCGTATTGATTTAGTCCAGCGCCGCGTTGAATTTGAAGAAGAAATCATCGAGCTAACCCCCCAGGAGTTTAGCCTGCTCTACATTTTAGCCCAAGCCGAAGGAGATGCCCTCACCCGATCCGAACTCCTAGAACGCGCTTGGCCCAATGCCATCGACAATCCCCGCACCATTGACACCCACGTTCTTTCCCTGCGCAAGAAACTAGAAGCCCATCCTCGTCGCCCCAACATCATCCAAACAGTGCGGAATGTCGGGTATCGTTTCAACCCAGAAGTCTTGCGTCACCGAGTCCAAACCCCTCCCCTACCTGTTCAAGCAACGGCTAAAGCGTGAGGGATTCATAATTGATAATTGTTCCCCCTCTCCCCTGCTCCCCCTCGAAGAGAGAAGTGAGAAGAGAGAATTATTACCGACTCCTGACTCTCCCCGCTTCCCTGCTCCCCTGCTCCGTCAATCCCTTGGGGGAGTTGGTCAACAAGAGTGCTAAAGTTGGATTCGAGTAGTTCGAGTTCTTTGTCCCGATACAAACTCTATGGCCAAACTTTCTGTTGAATTGAACCGTTACTTTTTCGAGGAAGACCGTAACCCCGAGGTCACATTCTACGATATTCTCACCCTAGCCGGAGAACGAGTATTTGGGATTCTCTTTGTTCTGCTATCCTTACCCTCAGCCTTACCCGTACCTGCTCCCGGTTACTCCATCCCTTTTGGTGTGGTTATGTTTTTATTAGCGGTTCAGTTAATTGCAGGGAGAAAACGCCCTTGGTTGCCAGAACGGATGAAACAGTCCACAGTGCGCTTAACAACGGCTCAACGTATTGTCAAAAGTGGTATTCCTTGGTTGCGTCGCTTGGAATTGTTCACTAAACCCCGCTTTGCCTCCCTTTGTACCAGTTTTTCCGGGCGTGTAGTGATTGGGGTAGCCATTTCTCTGATGGCCATTTGTATGATGATCCCCATCCCCGGAACCAATACCCTCCCAGCTATCGGGATTTTTATTACAGGGTTTGGTTTAGTAGAAGATGATGGCATTATTACTTTGATGGGTTTAGTTGTCTGTTTAATAGGTGGACTGTTAGCCGGCTCCATTTTTTTTGCTCTCATTTGGGGGGGGAGTAATTTATTGGAGTTACTCAAACAGTGGTTAGGCCGATAAATGCGCTGAAGCGCAACTACAAACAACTAACTCGGTTCGTTACCTACATTTGCTAAAAAAATAACCAACTTAAAAACTCATGAGTGATACAATTTTCGCGAAAATCATCCGCCGGGAAATTCCCGCTAATATTGTCTACGAAGATGATCTCTGTCTAGCCTTTACCGATGTTAACCCGGCTGCACCGACTCATATTCTGGTGATTCCGAAACAACCGATTCCCCAACTGTCTCAGGCTAAACCGGAAGATCATCGCTTGTTAGGTCATTTGTTAATTAAAGCCAAAGAGGTGGCCGAACAGGCGGGACTGACCAACGGTTATCGTGTTGTGATCAATAATGGAGAGGATGGGGGGCAAACGGTTTATCATCTCCACCTCCATATTTTGGGCGGTCGTCCCCTTGCTTGGCCACCGGGTTAGAATTGGAACGAAAACTGAATGATTCTTTCCCGCTTGGTCCGAAAGGCTGTATAATTAAAAGTTCGGGTAAAATTTTGGTTCGCTCTGTACCAAACCCCCTATCGCCAAACCTCTGAAAAATTTGCGCCAAGCCGCGTTAGTACGATTAGGAGAAAGAAGATTATATGTCTCGTTATAGAGGACCTCGTTTACGCATCACCCGCCGTCTAGGGGAACTGCCGGGTTTAACACGGAAAAGCAGCCGTCGCAGTTATCCCCCCGGACAACATGGACAGAATCGGCGGAAACGTTCTGAATATGCCATCCGTCTGGAAGAAAAGCAGAAGTTACGGTTTAACTATGGTGTTTCGGAGCGCCAGTTAATCCGTTATATGCGCCAAGCGCGTAGAGCAACGGGATCGACGGGTGAACGTCTGTTACAGTTGCTGGAAATGCGTTTAGATAATACAGTGTTCCGCTTGGGAATGGCGGGAACGATTCCGGCTGCTCGTCAGTTGGTGAATCATGGTCATGTGATGGTGAATGGTCGTGTAGTGGATATTGCCAGCTACCAATGCCGTGAGGGAGATGTGATTACAGTGCGGAATAAGGATAATTCCCGTCGTTTGGTGGAAGCGAATATGGAGTATCCCGGTTTAGCGAATCTGCCGAGCCATCTGGAATTTGATAAACAAACCATGACGGGTAAGGTGAATGGTATTGTGGAACGAGAATGGGTGGCACTCAATATCAATGAATTGTTGGTGGTTGAGTTCTATTCTCGGAAAGTCTAGTTTTTGGGTTTTTCCAAGGCAAAAACCAGCGATCTCTGAGAGATGGCTGGTTTTTAGAGTTTCTTGGGTCTATAGGTCTTCGTAAAGCGTCATGGTTTGACCGCGATAGTTTTCTAGGAGATAGCCCTTCTCTTGTTGATGGACTTGTTGCTCCGAGAGGGGGATTTTGCCGAGTTTGGTGGTGATGATATATTGAGGGACGGCAAAGCCTGTCATATAGCCTTGTAGACCGCGCATAATGGCTCGTCCGGTTTCGATGGTGGGGACGAAGTGGGAGACTCCGGTAACGTTATCGCAATGATAGAGGTAGTAGGGACGGACGCGGATTTTTAGGAGTTTTTTAAGTAGATCCCTCATGGTTTTAAGGTTGTCGTTGATGCCTTTGAGGAGGACGGTTTGATTTTGGACGACGACACCATGACGTAAGAGGCGATCGCACGCTTGAGCAGAGGCGGGTGTGATTTCCTTGCCATGATTGAAGTGGGTGTTCAGCCAAATGGGATGATAACGATCCAACATTTGGCAAAATTCCGGGGTGATTCGTTGAGGCAGTAAGACGGGATAACGGGAGCCAATACGGATAATTTCAACGTGGGGGATTTTCCGCAAGGCGGCAATAATCCACTCTAGTTTCTCGTCGCCGTAGGTGAGGGGATCTCCTCCGGTGAGTAAAACGTCGCGGATTTCCGGGTGGTCATGAATATAGCGGAAATCTTGATCCCAAGCCAGTGCTTCGTTTTGTTCAAAATAGGTGCCTTCTAGGTCGGTGGTGTGGTATTTGCGGGTACAGTGACGACAGTAGACGGCACAAGCTTCGGTGACGAGCATAATCACCCGATCGGGATATTTATGGACGACGCGATTGGTTTTGCGATATTCTGTGTCGCCGACGGGATCTTCTGAAGCGTTGGCAAAGGTTTTAAATTCTCCGAGTTGGGGAATGGCTTGTTGACGGATGGGACAGCTGGGATCGTTACGATCCATTAAGGAGGCATAGTAGGGGGTAATACTCCAACGGTATTTTCCTTCACATTGTGCGATCGCCTCTTCTTCCTCTGGTGTAACAGTGACCCACTCTCGCAATTGTTCTACAGTGGTGATGCGGTGTTTGAGTTGCGATCGCCAATCTTCCCAAACCAACTGACGTTTTTGGGTATTCAACATGAGCAAAAATCTCCATAATTTGGATAGTTTCTGGATTTTGTGAAATTACTTCACTCCCTCCTCTTATCGCTTCTGGGTATCTTTCTTCTGAGTATCTTTGCTCAGAGAAACGAGGGGGAAAGGTCAGAGAGATGCACCGTTAGTCAAGTTTAGTGTTTTTTCCAGTCTACTCACAAAAACCACTCAATGACCAGCTAAAATATTCCTGATCAGCAATATGTTTTCCCCGTTAAGAGCAAGCACACCCAATCCCGAAAACTTTTAAACACCCGTTTCAGAAGAACGTGAATCCTCTCCATCTTGCTCAGACAATTGCCGACGTTTTTTAATTTCCCGCGCTTTCTTTTGTAAATCAGAGAAAAAATCTGTTTCCACAATCTCTTGCACTTGCTTCGTTCTTTTGACCTCATCAATTTCAATTTTCAATTCCGCAACTTGTCGTTTCAGTTTTTCTTCCCGTTGACGGACTTTATCTACCATCATTTCAAAAACATTCGCCAGAATTGCAATTTCATCTAACCAGCGTTTTCTCTGAAAAAAAGCAAAATCATGTTCATACTTCGCCTCCCCAATTTCTTTCGCCATGTGCGTCAGTTGTAAAATGGGCTTCATAAAGAAATCTGAGGCAAAATAAACCAGAACAAATAAAGAACCATAGGTTAAGCCAAAGGCAACAATAACACGCTGACGAATAGCGCGTTGAACTTCAAACACATGATTGGCTTCAATATCTGCTCCTAATAATCCAATTACATTCCCTTGACTATCCTTTAGCGGTGTATAAGCAGAAAGCCAACTTCCCCATTGATCCGTGTAAAGATCCCGAATCACAGTCCGTTCTTCTTGAAAAGCTTTTAAATGTTCTGGGGAAGGAACATTAGGCTCTAAAAATAACAAAGCTCGCTCTGGATTATAAAGCCAAAGTGAATCAACCAGATAAATGATTTCTAGCTCTCCTTCCTCAACTTTAGGTTCTCCAATTCGTCGATTGGTAGCCGGATCACCTAATAACATAGTATAGGGATAAACCCGAGGTTCAATACTATGAACTGTTTTAAACCAATTGAGTTGTTTTTCATAAATCGGTGCGTGGGAGTAGCCGACAAAATTTCTTTGACCTACTTCATACAACTGTAGAGATTCATCACCATGTACTTTTTTAACCGCACCTAATGCTGTATTTTGTAAATCTACTTTGAGTCGTTCTAATGCTTTTTCAGTTGAGAACGTATAAAACCAATAAAATGCAACAGTGAAGACCCCACTAAACAGTAGCGTAAAACCTAACAAGAGTTTCCAACGCAAACTAAATATTTTTTGCTGATTGAGACTTTTCTCTTGGGTGATCATGGTTTGAGCTATCCTATATATTTAGCTTGTCCAAAACACTTTTTGCTTTAGAACGACGAGTTAAGCGCCAATTCAGTAGGCTATTTTCGTAAACAACACGCATTTGAAAAATTGACCAGATGCCAAGAAATGCGGCGAGAACCCCTATTCCAATATACCCGTAAAAGGTACTGAAGGGAAGAACATGACCCAATAAAATAACAATTCCAGTCACTCCAGAGCCTAAAATAGTTCCTATTGCCAGTAAATACCCGTCCATAAAAATACTGACCCGACCTCTACGCTCTTCCGGCACTAATGCTTGAAAAGATTTACGCGCAGACTCATCAATAGTATCCCAAGAAAGCCGCGCTAATAAAATGGCTCCAACCCCCCCGACTAAATTAGGAGAGATAAGGAGCAAAATAAGTGATGTTAGCATAGTAAACGGCATAATTAGGAATGTATCTTTTAGATTAAAATAAGTTAAAATTTTCCCAGTTAAGAAGGTTTGTATCGTAAAAGAAAGCAGTGTCATCGCTAGGCGATATAAGCCATAGAAGGTTTGATATTCTCCTAGGGTAGTGAAGGCATTATCAGAAATATCGTAAAAGCGAAACTCAATTAAGATGTCGCAAGCGGAAAAGATGAGAATTGACCAAGTTAGAAACCGAAAAGAACGAACTTCTTTAATAAAGTTAAAACATTCGGTCAAGGTATCTTGAACTGATTCAGGTTGGTAGATGGTTTGATCATGAGATTGGGTCGAACTGAGAAACACTTTAACTAGGATGTAAGAAAAAAGATAAAACAACACATTAACCAAAATCAGTTCTTCGGGGTCAACACCAAGGTCAGCAAAGACTCCCGGTGCAATAGTAGCAATACCAATTCCTAATAATTTCCCTAAAAATCCCCAAGCGGCAATGAGTGGAAAGAGTCGCTTGGCTTCGGCCATATTAAAAATAGAATTGGCAAAAATCCAGAAAACTAAGGGGAAAAATAACCATTGTAGTTCTGCGAGTAAATAAAAGAAAGAATAGTTGAGCCAGTCGGGGAATCTAAAGACAAATAATAACCTCAGCAAGACAAAAACCATCGCAAAAGAAAAGGTCATTCCTCCCATTACATTGACGCGGGATAGCCGATCAATGATTAAGGACTTCAGGCTGAGAACCCCTAAAATAATGATATAAGTAACAATGGAGACAACCAAGAATTGATTAACTCCAACTTTGTTTAAAAAGCCACTGACAGAAGCAATATAGGAAATTTGTACAGCTAGAGAATTACTCCAGAGAATTAGGCCTAATGGTAGGACTAAAACCAATTCATTAGGACGAAGACTAAAGAGACGAGTGAGGAATAATTTCATGTAAATAGCGACAGATAGAACAGAATAATTTCGTTAATTAGTGCGGATATTTTTATAAATTATCTAAATCGAATAATGAAGTTTTAAATAAGGGTTTAGAGCGAATTAAACGAGGTTTATAGTAAGTTTCTTGATTGATATTATGTGTTTCAATAAAGCCTTGTTCAAGTAATTCTTGTAATAAGATGTGAAGTTTTTGGGGTTCTTGTTCGGTTACGTTGACCAGTTCTTCCCAAGTCATGGAGGTGTAACGAATCATGATGGTTATAAGTTGGCGTTTAACCGGAGAAAGTTCGATTAATTCAAAAATACTTATTCCCGAATCTGACGACGAATTTTGTTTGTTTTTGAGGGTGTTAGCACTGGAAAATTGACGTAAATGACGAGCAATATCTTGAATAACTTGGCTGTAGGTATGGTTAGGAAAAGAGAGGGAGAAAATTTCTTTTTCTCTGATGGTTTGCATGGGTTCAGCCCAAGGTAAAACTCCTAAAATTGGGATATTATAGGTCAGTTCAACTTGTTGTTTTAATAGGGGAGTATTGAGAGTTTTGGGAACTTGATTCAGCAGGAGATGAATGTGGGGAATTTCAAGACGTTGGGCAACATCCAGGGTAACGGCTGTTCCTTGAAATTCAGGGTAGTCAATGCACAAAAGGACTAAGAAAATATCACAGAGGGCAATTAAGGGTAAGGTTTCTTCACTCAATCCGGGGTAGAGATCAATGAGTAAATAATCAAGCTGGAGATGGGTTGTAATGTCCCAGAGAATCTGGTGAATTTGTTGGACATCACGAAGTTCTGGGGGCAGGGGGTGGACGAGGTTAAAATGATGGTGGATGATGCCTAGATAACCGGAGGAGTCTGAGAGGGTGGGGTTGAGGAGTTCGCTGCGATCGCACACTAACTCAGATAAACTGACTTGACTGAGAAAATAGTCCTGAAGTAAAGGTCTATTCTCCCCGCAATCTAGGTCTAATGAGGAATGATGGGAACGGGGGGATAAGCGCGATCGCCCTTGAATATCAGTGTCCACCAAACCCACCCGATAACCCTGTTGGCCTAATGTCACCGCTAAATTAGTGGTGAAGGTAGATTTCCCCGTACCATGACGGAAAGAGTGAATGGAGATGATTTGGGGCATAAAACACTATCCTGATGGGAATGTGGTCAAAATCAAAGCGCAATCAGTTGAGACTCGCTAACTCCCTAATTCTTGTTACAGTAGTTTCTGTTCAGGATCAGGGAAATCAACTGGATTAAGTAAGCTGTAGGGTTAAATCCAAGCTGTTCCCTCTACTGGAACATCCTCCCTCACAATTGATGAACCACACAAAAGGAAGATTGAGAAGAGAAGATTGATATGTCAGAAATTGCCCACCCTCACTTTTGGGAAAACCGCTATCAAGAAGGAACATCTCGTTGGGATTTAGGCCAAGCTACTCCTAGTTTAATGCACTTCCTCCAGAGTCCAGATGCGCCCCCGCTGGGTCGGGTGGTGGTTTTGGGCTGTGGAAGAGGCCATGATGCTCTGTTGTTTGGGGAGTTGGGTTATGAAGCGTTGGGGGTAGACTTTGCTCCTTCTGCGATCGCCCAGGCCCAAGAACTCGCCCAAAACTATGATAATCCCGCCCGTTTCCTAGAACGCAATATCTTTGATTTGTCCACAGAATTCCCTCAATCCTTTGATTATGTCTTTGAACACACCTGTTTCTGTGCCATTCCCTTAAACCAGCGCCCCCAGTACGTGCAACTGGTGCATTCTCTCCTCAAACCCCAAGGAGAATTAATTGCCGTCTTCTTCACCCATACCCGTCCCGGAGGCCCTCCCTTCGGCACCACCCCGGCCGAAATCGAGCAGCATTTTAGTCCCTATTTTGACATTCTCACCCTCACCCCTACCCCCCACTCCGTCCCCTCCCGGCAAGGAGAAGAACACTTTGCCCGTTTGCGGAAAAGATAACCCAGTTTTCTATTCAAGCGGATCAATGCGATCGCCCCTACTCTGCATCTGTGATATCCTCCCGACGCTCCCCTATCGTGAGAGCGCGGTGCTTCTCGGCGGTTAGCTAACTCAGTCCTTCCACCTCTTCCACCGACAAAGATAAAGCCCCAGCTACTTGTTCCACACTTAAACCCATTGCCAGCAGTTTAGGAATCGCCTCTCGTTGAGTTTGTTCCGCACTATCTGCCCGTTGGCGCTCCGCTTCTGCCCGTTGGCGTTCCGCTTCGGTCCGTTGGCGTTCGAGTTTAGCTAACTCGCTCCCCGTCAGCAACAAATTCCCCTCACTATCCCACCAACGTAACCAGTGCTGAGTTTGATTTTGATAGCTCCCTTCCCATACCCCCAACTCCACCCCCATCGTGGCAATGGGATAATGACCCCGCTCATTAGGCTCCAAACGGTGATAGCGACCATTCACCCAGTTATACACTTCTAACTCATGGGTTTGAATCAGATAAATTGCATAATAGGGAATGCGAATAATCCGCTCATAAACCCAGAATTTCCCCGGTTTTTGCTTAACACCTTCTGGCAAACGAGATAAAGAAGTATTATCCCGTTCTTCCGAACCATCCCCACTGGCCAATTCAATCGCAATAAAGGGGACCATATACTCACGCCATAACACATAAGAACGGCGATATTGACCATCCAATTGAGGTGGAACATTGGGAACATAGAACCAATCCGGCGCTTCAGCACCTCGTTCCGGTGGGTCTGTTTCCCGCCAGTAAATACCACAATCCTGCCCGATTGCATATTGTCCATCGGGGTGGAGAGCTTGCAAGGTACTTTCCAGAGAATCAGTGAGTAAAATACTCTGGGGATGTTCTTGAAAGTTTTTCACAAACGTTCCGTCAGATTCAGGTAATTGAGTATGATCGGGAAAAGCAGGCGGTATGATAGTCCGGTCTACGCTTTGGGTCATGTCTATCCGCGAGTCAAAGGACAGATGTTTTATCCAACTATCTTAATTCAATTATACTGTTTTTTGTAACCCATCACGGGATCACGGTTTCCTCGACCTATGAACCTTAAAATTATCCGTAGGTTGGGTGAAGCGACAGCGCAACCCAACAATAAACCGGGAAAGACGGGGTGAAATCTCATTCTAGCCAACAGCAAAATGTTGGGTTACATTTCATTCCACCCAACCTACAAAGCTATGAACCTTAAAATTATCCGTAGGTTGGGTGAAGCGACAGCGCAACCCAACAATAAACCGGGAAAGATGGGGTTAAATCTCATTCTAGCCAACAGCAAAATGTTGGGTTACATTGCATTCCACCCAACCTACAAAGCTATGAACCTTAAGATTATCCGTAGGTTGGGTGAAGCGACAGCGCAACCCAACAATAAACCGAGAAAGACGGGGTGAAATCTCATTCTAGCCAACAGCAAAATGTTGGGTTACATTTCATTCCACCCAACCTACAAAGCTAATTACTATTTTTCAACTTCCGCCAATCTTCACCCAACTGAATCGTAATATCCGAACTCAGTTCACCCGTACTTTCTACCCGTACCTCCCCGATGCCCAACTGTCTGCGAACATCAAAAGCACTGCTATCATCACCCCGTTGGGCAACAATGCGGGAGGTTTTTAACGGTTCTCGCCAACGACGACCCACCTGTACATTCCGATACCCTTGGTTATACAGCATCGTCACCAACGTATCTACCGCTTCCCGATCTCCCGTACTGTCTTGAATCGCAATCCGAAGATAATTAGTATTACGGGAACTGTATTCCGCAAACCCCTGATTAAAATGTTGGGCCATCAGGTTCTCAATTTGTCGATGGTGAGGCAACCAATAACTCACCCCATTCTGCCCTGTCCCATTAAACTCACCGGGTAACATCAACATTTGAATATTACCCCGATCCACCTGAGTCGCAAACCCCGCTAAGGCCGCTAATTCTTCCACATTCAAATTAGTATCAATATTCTCTCTAATCACCTGTAAAATCTTAGGGATACGCATGAGAGTGGAAGGACGCAAAACTTGTTCCACCAACGCCCGCATAAACGTTTGTTGCCGTTGAACTCGTCCAATATCCCCATACTGGTCATAACGATAGCGCAGGAATTGTAACGCCTTTTCCCCATCGAGATGTTGTTCCCCTTCCTGCAAATTGATGTAGAGGTGTTGACTGTGGTCTGTATATTTCATCGCCGTAGGGACATAGAGATTCACCCCACCTAAAGCATCAATCAGTTTTTCTACCCCTTGGACATTCACCCGCACATAGCGGTCAATGGGAACATCCGCGAGTAAACGACTCACCGCTTTAGCCGTTAGCGCGGGACCTCCGTGAGCATTGGCCGCATTAATTTTCATCGTGCCATATCCGGGGATGGTGGTTTGAGTATCCCGGGGAATCGAAAGGACAGTCAGTTTTTGCAGTTGAGGGTCAAACCGCAAAAGTAACATGGTGTCAGAACGCCCTTCAAAAGAGTCCACCGTGAAGAGATATCCGGGGTCTTCTTCGGGAGGGAGTCTTAAGTTAAGGTCAGAAGAAAGGACTTTGACCCCCAACACCAGAATATTCACCGGACGGGTGAGGGAGGGAAATCTCAGGTTAGAGAGAGCAATACTATCATCCTGAAACACCCCATCATCTTCATGGTGACTCAGAAATACTTGTCGCAGGGGAGTAGCAGACAGAGAAACAGCTAAGATGGCTCCAGCCATTGCCGATAACATTCCCACTCCAGTTAACCCCAACCAAATCCACAGCCAACGGTTTCCTCCCCGACGGGCTTTCGGGCGAGGAATAGAGGGTTTAGGGCGGGAATGGTGGCGGTTATTAGACATTCTTTGGGTTGACACAGGCTTCCTCTCACACCGAAAAATTAAAAACTGGAAGGGTATCTGTAATTTAGGGCTTTAGCACGCTTTTAGCAATTCTTCCTAGAATTCCGACCGAGTTCCGGTTAATTAGGAGAAATACTTGTTGGAGAGTTGGTTAACTCCGGGGACATCCACTTTTTGTCGTTTCCAGAGTCGAACCATTAACCCCAGACAGAGGACAAAATAACCGGAGGTGACCAAAGCATCTAAAAACAACAAGCGCAAGTGTAAAATTTCGGATGTTTGACCTGCACTAAAGGTTAATAAACTATAGGCACAGAGCCATAATAAAGCAAGGGTGAGCGCTAAACGACTAACTCGTTTTTGTTGGGAGGTGCTGTGAGGACGGGATAAAGTCCAGAGGGAGGGAATCACGCCCAAGACAGGCACGAGACAAAACAAGAGTTGTAGCCGTTGTAAGGGTTGCTCAACTAGGGGATCTGAGGGTAAGGGGTTGCTGGCTAGGGGATGAACCGTTAAGGAATCTAAATCTAAAGGCTCTGAATCTAAAGGGTTTGATGATGACATGAGAGGTTTAACGGTGGGGAATCTCACGGGTCGGTCTGGGAAGGATAACCTTTTTTATTTTAACAAAAAAAGGGCGCATTGAGAACATAATTGCTCAAAATTGTCAATGTCTAATTTGCAGTTTTTTAACCCCCAAGTGACGGGGGATGGCTCGTTTACTTTTTTTTCCCCGGAGTTTGAGGAAACCTTTCATTCTCACGGGGGAGCGAAACAGGAGGCGGAGTTAAAGTTTATTGAACCTTGTCTGATTCGCTCCAAAGCCCAACAGCAAGACCGGATTCGCATTTTAGATGTCTGTTATGGCTTGGGCTATAATAGCGCGGCGGCGTTGACTGGGATTGGGGAGGTGAACCCCCACTGTCGGGTGGAGTTGGTGGCTCTAGAATTGAACCCTCGGGTGGCTCAGGCGGCACTGGCTCATCATTTACTGGATTTATGGCCGGCTGAGGTGGTGGAAGGGCTGGGGCAGTTGGTGGCGGTGGGGTCTTGCCAGAGGGGGAATCTGGAGGCGAGAATGCTCTGGGGTGATGCTCGCCAGTCGATTAAAGGGGTGTTAGATGATGGGTTTCGGGCTGATGCCATTTTTCTGGATCCCTTTTCTCCGCCGAAATGTCCCCAACTTTGGACGGTGGAGTTTTTGGGAGCGGTTGCCCAAGCGTTGGCTCCGACGGGACGACTGGCGACCTATTCCTGTGCGGCGGCGGTGAGAGGGGCGTTAATGGAGGCTGGGCTGAGGATAGGGGCGAGTCCTCGGGTGGGGAGAAGATCCCCGGGGACGGTGGCGAGTTGGGCGGGGGATTTGCCTCCTCTGTCGTTGCAGGAACAGGAACATTTGCTGACTCGGGCGGCGGTTCCCTATCGCGATCGCACGGGACAAGATTCCCCCACCATAATCCGTCAGCGTCGCCAAGCCGAACAGACCTCTAGTCCCTTGGAACCGAGCAGTCACTGGAAAAAACGCTGGACTTAATCCCCTTTTTTGAGAAACTCTAGGTAAGTATTGCTTAACTCCTTCACGGCCAACTCGTAGAACTGTTTACCGTGGGTTGGGGTAGCTAAGGCGGGATTGGAGCCCATGCGGCCATCGGGATAGTGACGACGAAAATCGGCCGCCCCATAGATGGGATAGCCCGAGGCCACTTTTTCGCTTAAAGGGGCTTTTTTAATCGCTTCTGGGTGGACATATTGAGTCAGGGCGACTTCGCTGGGAGTGGCGTGGGAACCTTCTTGTAGCCCGTAGAGTTCCTTGGCTAAGTTATAGACACTGCTACACATGAACCAGTTGCCCACCTTACACTGCACTTGTTCAGCCCCCGGAATCCTCAGTAACGCCAGATGATGGTAGGTTTCCGAAAAGGCTGCTTTCAGGGTGGCAATATTGCCCCCATGCCCATTAATGAAAAAAAAGCGTTGAAACCCGGCTTGGGTCAAACTGGTGAGATAGTCTTGAATGACGGCAATTAGGGTGCTAGGTCGTAAACTCATTGACCCCGGAAAGGCCATATGGTGCAGTGCCATCCCTACGTTAATCGTCGGACCCACTAGGGCTTGAGTGGTTTCTCCCACTCCTTTGGCGATCGCCTCCGCACAAATGGCATCGGTTCCGATTAAACCCGTCGGCCCGTGTTGTTCCGTTGACCCAATGGGCAGAATAATCCCTCTAGAGCTTTGCAAATAGGTTTCAACTTCTGGCCAGGTACTCAGATGTAACAGCATAGAGAATCCTTGAAAACTGTAATCCCATATAAAAGTTAACATAACTTTTATGTAGAACGCTGAAATTTAGATTTCAATTTTGATAAAATGAAACGTATTTTTAACCTAAGCCCCTTAACTAAGGGGTTAAAACTATGACCACTAACCTGAATGCTAACAAACAGAAAAAGCTCTTAAAAATATTGATCGGTGCGGCATGGATTGATGGCACTGTGCAAGCTGAAGAGCGGGAATATTTACACAAAATGGCACAACAAGAGGGGTTAGCCGATGATCCAGAAATTAAACCATTGCTCTCGGAACTTAGACAAGTTAAACCCCAAGAATGTTATGATTGGCTCAATGCTTATTTAGGCGAAAATCACACCCAAGAAGACTATCAAGAACTGCTAGAAGCCTTGAGTGCAATTATTTACAGCGACGGTCAAGTAGAAACCGCAGAAGCCAAACTGCTCAACCAACTACAAGAACTCGATCCTGCCAACGACCCCCCGCAAACTGTATTTAATAAGTTTTTAAAATCTGTCCAACTGTTGTATCGTAAAGCCCTAGAGGACAAGACCTAAGCCCTAGAAGTAAGGCGCGTTTGCCCTCCGGTGAGGAGCGCGCCTTACCTTTTTTCGCTACACTAGGTTTGTAGATGCCACTAAACAACTCAGGAGAGATCGCATTGAAGAATCAATCAGCACCAAGTTTGCAACCATTAATTGGAGGGATCATTGCTGCATTGATCGTCCTCATTGGCTTTAATTCCTTTGTCATTATTAACCCCGGACAAGCGGGAGTTTTAAGTATTTTAGGGAAAGCCCAAAGTGGAGCCTTATTAGAGGGATTACATTTCAAACCGCCTCTAATCTCCAACGTTGATGTTTATGATGTCACCGTGCAGAAGTTTGAAGTTCCTGCCCAAAGTTCTACTCGGGACTTACAGGAATTATCGGCAAGTTTTGCCATTAACTTCCGCTTAGATCCCGTGCGGATTGTGGATATTCGGCGGAAACAGGGGACCTTAGAAAATGTCGTTTCCAAAATTGTCGCCCCCCAAACTCAGGAGGCCTTTAAAATAGCCGCCGCCCTGCGCACGGTAGAAGAAGCCATTACCAAGCGGTCGGAGTTAAAGGAAGACTTTGATAATGCCCTCACTGCCCGGTTAGAGAAGTATGGGATCATTGTGCTGGATACCAGTGTGGTGGATTTAACCTTTTCTCCGGAGTTTGCTCGGGCGGTGGAAGAGAAGCAAATCGCGGAACAACGGGCGCAACGGGCGATTTATATCGCTCGTGAAGCGGAACAACAAGCCCAAGCCGATGTTAACCGTGCTAAGGGGAAAGCGGAAGCCCAGCGCCTGTTAGCGGAAACCTTGAAGGCTCAGGGGGGGACATTAGTGCTTCAGAAGGAGGCTATCGAAGCGTGGCGAGAAGGGGGCGCTCCTATGCCGAAAGTGCTGGTCATTGGCGGGAAGGAAGGTGCGGGAGCGGTGCCATTCCTATTTAACTTAGGCAATGTGGGGGATGTGGTGAAACAGTAGGTCATCCTTCGTTATCTTAAATTTCAGGTGAAGACCCCCGCTACATTTTTTGACAAGATACTCACTGAAATTAGCGGGGGCTTGCCTCCTCCCACGAGTGGTAACTGAGCGTTAGTCGAAGTGCAGAGTTATTCAGCAAGCCCCATCTAAAAGATAGAGATATCAATGCAGTAATTAACATCATTAAAAGTTGTATCCGTTTTATTACTTACGGTTTAATACGGATAAAAAATAGAATTTAGAGCATTATTTCCATATTTTATACAGATTTTCCCTAGATCAGAGTGTTAAAATTTTACTACGATCTCTTGAATCAGGGTAGATTTATGCGTATTTCCCATTATCTTTGGTGCAATTCTTGCCAAAGTATTTTTACAACTTCTCATGCTCCCGTTGATCTTAAGAATCAAAAATCTTCTATTCAGTATGTGACAGAATCTCTAAGAGATCATCATTGGCACAATCCCACAGAAACCTGTCCTTTTTGTCATGGGAGTGATGTGGAATGGTGCGAAGAAGCCATCCATTCTCTCGGTAGAATTCCTATGGCTGCTCGTACTCCTTTCTGGAAAAAGTTCAGGATTCCTTGGTTAAAACGCAAGTTAAGGCAAAGTCCGGCGATGTTACCTGTGAGTCGATAAGCATTTAGGAATCCCGGTTCTTTGGAACAAAAAAAGTGTTATTTTTTGATTGTATCCAAAAAATAACACCAGAAAAAACGGGGGTCTTCACCCCGACATTCAAGATAAAGATCAGGTGATGGATTAGTTGGAAATCTCCCCAGCACTGTTTGCCTAGGAAACTGACCGTCTAAGATAAGAGTGATTTAGGGAGATTTAGCCAGTTTTTATGAGGGCTTATTGCCTAGCAAAATCAAGCAAAATCTCGCAACATTTTCTTGATTTCTATGTTATGTAACTCCTCTTGACCAATCATGCCCCGGGCATATTCTTCTAGGTAAACGCTGGCATCTTCTACGATTTCTAGGAGTTCTTTGTATAACTCTAAGGCCTTCTTTTCATGACCTAGGCTCTCTTCTAACAGAGACTTAATATCATGTTCATAACTCTCTTCAATGGGTGCAATTTTTTGGGTAGGATGACCTTCTAGACCAGTGAGAATTTCCCCGGCTTGTTGGGCATGAAGCAAAGATTCTTCAGCTTGAGTTTTAAAAAAGTCTACAATGGGCAGACGATTGGGACCTGTCACCATCAAGCTATAGTGGGTATAACGGACTACACCTGCTAGTTCAAATTCCATAATTTGGCTCAAAATTTGAATGGTTTTTTGAGTATCAAGTTCTCTCATGTTGCCTGTGTTGTCTAGATAAGTTGACTGAGGATTACATCACGCTTGACTTGTGAATCCGCAATATAGCACTCTTATTTAAGTTGTAATATTTTGGGATTTTTAACCCCTATCCTAGGGGGAATTTATGAATTACCCCAGCTACAACTTATTTAGGATTGCTATAGTCGTCAATCACAAAATTGTTAATAACAAAATAAGGTATCTCGGGTGTCTCGTCCGGTGACGGGATTGGTACCACTGGCGACTTCACATAACTTTTCTTGAATGTCGGACCGCAAAAATACATCGGTAAAATCAGCCCCTTCAATATTGGCTTTGTCAAACCGGGCATTGGGGGCTAAAGCGCCTTCTAAGATGGCATTTTTGAGGTTGGCACGGGTTAAACGGGCTGATCCTAAAACAGTATTGCGTAAGTTGGCCCCTTCTAAATTGGCAGAGTCTAGATTAGCGGAAAAGAAAGTCACGCCTTCTAGGTTGGAGTGGCTAAAATCGGCTTTTTGGAGACTGGCAGAACGAAAACTGGAGTCTCGTAGATCGCGGTTAGAAAAATCTTGTTCCATGAAAAACCCTTTGGTGTAGTCTTCTGCGAGAGCAGGAGGCGCGTTTAAGGTTAGGAGACTGAATCCGGCGATCGCACACCAACAAACACCGAGTACCATCAACAGGAGACTGGAAAAGCTTCGTTTCTTCATGGCCACAACCCAAAATTCACACAAATCACACTGATTTCTCTTTTATCGTACCATTATCAACAATCCCCACTAAACCCTAGAATTGCCATGACTCCCCCCCGCAAACCATCCCCCGCCTCCCATGAAGTGGGGCAATTAGGCGAACAACTGGTTGCCCTGTGGCTGAAACAACAAGGTTGGCAAATTCTCCAACAGCGTTGGCGTTGTCGGGAGGGGGAAATTGATCTGATTGCTCAATCAGAGGCTGAGGGGATGGCTTTTGTGGAGGTGAAAACGCGCCGTCGGGGGAATTGGGATGAAGATGGACGTTTAGCGGTGGATGAACGCAAACAGCGCCGATTTTCCCAAGCGGCTGAGGTGTTTTTAAGTCGTTTTCCGCAGTGGGCGGATTTGCCCTGTCGTTTCGATTGTGCGTTTGTGCGATCGCGTAGCGTCTCGGAAGGAGAATCGCGTAGCGTCTCGGAAGGAGAATCGCGTAGCGTCTCGGAAGGAGAATCGCGTAGCGTCTCGGAAGGAGAATCGCGTAGCGTCTCGGAAGGAGAATCGCGTAGCGTCTCGGAAGGAGAATCGCGTAGCGTCTCGGAAGGAGAATCGCGCACATCCCATTTCCCCTCTAAGGCAATCTCTACTCGGGTTGAGATCGGGCAACCTGTGCGCTGGGGACGTTTCGAGTTAATCTTACAAGAGTATCTGATCGGCGCGTTTGAGGCATTTTGATCGGAAATATATCAAGATTGGGTACTATTCCTTGCTCTGTGGTGGCGGGTTTTTGGATTGCGCGACAAACGACACAGAAGCCCAAATAAGACGCGAACCTTAGAAATACCCTAGGAGAAGCCTACACTTGCCCAACAGGGAAGTGTAGAAACACGTCACGGAATAATCCCACTTGTGTTAGTTGTGGGGGTTTTAAGAAACCTTGGAAGCAGATTGTTGACGTGATAATGCTTGGAGTTGCTGTAACAGAACTTCAACTTCGGCCTGTAAATGTAAATACTTTAATTGTTGCTCGGTCTGGTAAGCCTTCATTAGGTTTTTTAATTGCACGCTATCGGCACGATCAGAAGTTTTGACAGAAGATACAGTGGGCATTATTCTTTACGTTTTTTAACTAAGTTCACACCGCGAAGGTATTCTAACCCATTTAACGTAAACTTATCGTAATAATTATTGCTCTTTGTGAAGGAAAATCATAAAGAAATGTAATCATTTGTCAACATTCGGGGTTAGGTTAACTGGGTTTCCTGTCGGAGATAGGCCTCGATAAAGGGATCAATGGCACCGTTCATCACGTCATCAATGGCGGTTGTTTCCGCGCTGGTGCGTAAATCCTTGACCATTTGATAGGGGTGGAACACATAGTTCCGAATCTGATTCCCCCAAGCGGCCTCAACGATATCGCCGCGAATTTGGGCGATTTCCTGAGCGCGTTGTTCTTGAGCAATGACTAATAATTTGGCTTTCAGCAGTGCCATTGCTTTTTCTTTGTTTTGCAGTTGCGATCGCTCTTGAGTACAACGGACAGCAATTCCCGTGGGGACATGAACAATGCGCACAGCCGTTTCCACCTTGTTCACATTCTGCCCCCCTTTCCCCCCAGAGCGTGATGTACTAATTTCTAAATCCTGTTCAGGAATCTCCAGATCCAGACTAGACTCTTCTAAGGCAGGCATCACATCCACCCCAGCAAAACTGGTCTGGCGTTTACCATTGGCGTTAAAGGGGGAAATTCTCACTAAACGATGGGTGCCTTTTTCGGCTTTTAAGTAACCATAGGCATAGCGCCCGGTAAACTCCAAGGTGGCGGATTTAATTCCGGCCTCGTCCCCTTCCGATAATTCGGCTAAATTCACCTTATAGCCTTGTTTTTCGCCCCAACGGGTATACATTCGCAGCAACATTTCTGCCCAATCTTGGGCATCGGTTCCCCCAGCACCTGCATTAATGGTTAAAACGGCTCCCTCTTGGTCGTACTCCGCAGAGAGGAGTTGCTGAAGTTCCCAACTGTCCAGCGCTTTATTGAGTTGGGTGAGATTGGTTTCCGCTTCGGTGAGCAGACTCTCATCTTGTTCAAGTTCGAGCAGTTCGGCGATCGCTTCTGTATCTTCCAACTGCTGTTTCCATTGATAATACTGCTCTAAAGCCCCCTTCACTTCCGTTAAATTCTGTAAGGTTTTCTGGGCCTTAGTCTGATTATCCCAAAAGTCCGGTTGTGCAGAGATTTGTTCTAAGTCCTGAATTTTGGCTTGTAGTGCAGGCAGGTCAAAGATAGTCCTGGGCTTTACCCAGGCGGATGGTGAGCAGTTCAATCTCCCGTTTTAGTTCGGTCAGTTCCATTGTATGGTTATCGATGATCTTCAAAAGAGTAATCACCAATTGATTATAGCAGGGTGGAAACAAGAAAAAGGGGCAAAAAGGTATCTGTTGAGTCTGATGGATCAATCCACAACAGTATACACTTTTTGCCCATACGCCAATTTGCTTATATGATAGGCAAAACTGGCTAGTTCCTCAACAAAATCAACTCTCTCTGCATCTAGGTCATCAGCATTTTTGCTGCTTTTCTCCCTAAGACATCAGTGAAATGATTAATGTTCCCGGGAAGTTTAAAAAATTCGGTCATTCCTTCCCTTTACACAAGTTGGCTGGTTGCACGAGAAACCCCGCGCTGTACCCGTAGAGTCAAGGATGTCAGGAGGTCGGGGATCACCCCTCGAAAACCAATGAGCGCGGCGAATCCACCAACGATCGGTTATCCTGTCAGCAGGTCTTTCACTAAAATCCCATGATTTATGAACAAGACTTTCACCTCTGGTTAGAAGACACAATCCACAAGCTCACCCATCATCAATGATGAGGATAGTTTGAATATAGCTAGGCATATTGCTCCTACCTTATGGGCTGGATTAACCGCTATAGTGTGAATAGCCACCAAGCAGGGTTAAGAACTATGACCATATCTTTAGCCAAATGGACGATAGAAAACTATCATCAAATGGTTGAAACGGGTTTACTCGAAGATCGCCCGGTGGAACTGCTCAAGGGAGAAATTGTCGAAATATCCCCAGAAAGTGAACCCCATGCTTACTATAGTCGAACAGCTGCCGAGTATTTGATGCAGATATTAGGCGATCGCGCTTTAGTCAGTCAAGCTAAACCCATCACCCTACCCAACCACTCGGAACCAGAACCCGATATTGCTATTGTGCAACGGTTGGGTCGAGAATATCTTACCCACCATCCCTATCCGGAAAATATTTTTTGGCTGATGGAATATGCCAATACCAGTTTAGAAAAAGACTCCAGCTTAAAATATCAGATATATGCAGAAGCGGGAATTCCTGAATATTGGTTAGTGAATTTAAAACGTCGGGAACTGATTATATTTCGTCATCCCCAAGGGGGAGAATATGCCTCCAAAATGACCTTAACCGCAGGAGAAATAACCCCCCTAGCTTTTGAGGATCTCAAAATTCCCGTAGCTGCCTTGATTGGCGAGTAATAGAGCATATCAGGACTACAGGGGGGAGAATTCATGAATTCCCCCTACTTGGGGTCTGCTGAAAAAGCCCAACGCTAGACTCAACAAGGGAATAGATAATTGATAATTGATAATTGCTCTCCTGCTCCCCCTCTCCCCCGCCCCCCTGCTCCCCCGCTCCCCAAGTTATTCAGCAAACCCTACTTAACCCATCTGATGAGGTTTGATGCTCCCTCCTAATCACTCAAGAGCGCCTCGACAAACTCGTAACTAGAGAAAGGCCGTAAATCCTCAATGCCCTCCCCAGCACCAATAAAACGGATAGGTAAATGTAACTGTTGCGCTACGGCTAACGCCACACCTCCCTTAGCACTACTATCCAATTTTGTCAAGACCACCCCACTTAATTGGGCGGCCTCGGAGAAGACTTGGGCTTGACGGAGGCCATTTTGTCCCAAGGTGGCATCTAACACCAGCAGGGATTCAATCTTAGCGTTGGGGGCTTTTTTGTCGATAATGCGGCGAATTTTCGCCAGTTCCTCCATGAGGTTTTTCTTGTTCTGTAAGCGTCCGGCCGTGTCTACGAGCAGTAATTCCGCCTCACGGGATTGGGCGGCTGTGATGGCATCAAAGACTACCGCCGCCGGGTCGGTATTTTTCCCGGGGTTGGCGATAACGGGAGTATCAGACCGTTCTCCCCATACCTTCACCTGTTCCACGGCCGCAGCGCGGAAGGTATCGGCGGCGGCGATGAGGCAGGAGTAACCCGATTTTTGGGCGAGGTGGGCTAATTTGCCGATGGTGGTGGTTTTCCCGGCTCCATTGACTCCGGTCATTAACCAGATATTGAGGATATCTTTTTGGGGGACAAACATCTCATTTTTGTGGTCTGCGAGGGGGCGCTCTAGGATATCACAGAGGATTTTTTTCAAGTAGGCGATCGCCTGTTCCGGAGGTAATGCCTCCTCCCGCAGCTTATTCTGGAGGGTTTCGATAATATAATCCGTCGCCTCTACCCCCACATCGGCCTGTAATAACAAGGCCTCAATTTCCATCACCGCATCCTCATTGAGGGGGCCTTGTCCCACAATGGATTTAAGTTGATTGACCAAACTGCGCCGGGTTTTCCCCAGTCCTTCCCGCAGTCGTTTTAACCAGGTGATCTCTTCGGCAGAAATATCCTCCGGTTGCCGTCCTTGTTCGGCCAACACCCGCGCCGACCACATAAAATCCTCATCAAAGGGGATGTCGCCCTCTGGGGTTGTCGGGGCAATGGTTTCCGGTTCGGGTGTTTCTATGGCGGTGGCTTTTAAGCGTTCCAAAGCATCGGATTTTTTCAGCCACGCGGGAACGGTAACGGGGGGTTCCGCTTCTCCTTCGTGGGCATCTGTTACCAGTTCCTCATCTTCCTCCTGCACAATGGCGGCTGGTGTAAGTTCGGGTTCTGGCACTTCTACAGGCTCTTCCGTAGGCTCTTCCGTAGGCTCTTCTGTAACAGCTTCTGAGACGGGTTCTGGTGCTTCTACAGGCTCTTCCGTAACAGCTTCTGAGACAGGTTCTGGCGCTTCTATAGGCTCTTCCGTAACAGCTTCTGAGACGGGTTCTGGCGCTTCTACAGGCTCTTCCGTAACAGCTTCTGAGACGGGTTCTGGCGCTTCTACAGGCTCTTCCGTAGGCTCTTCCGTAGGCTCTTCTGTAACAGCTTCTGAGACGGGTTCTGGTGCTTCTACAGGCTCTTCCGTAACAGCTTCTGAGACGGGTTCTGGTGCTTCTACAGGCTCTTCCGTAACAGCTTCTGAGACGGGTTCTGGTGCTTCTACAGGCTCTTCCGTAACAGCTTCTGAGACAGGTTCTGGCGCTTCTATAGGCTCTTCCGTAACAGCTTCTGAGACAGGTTCTGGCGCTTCTATAGGCTCTTCGGCTACGGGTTCGGCTGGAATGACCTCAGAGACGGGTTTAACGACTTCAGCCACAGGTTCTAATTCTTCCTCGTGGCCTTCGGTTTCCAACTCCTCTAACTCCGTTGCCACCGTTTCCTCTGCTTCGGGGGGAGGAGGAGTCTTTTCTTCTGCTGTGGGTTCTGTTGTTACCCCTTGGCGCTTTTGGATATTTTGATAGGCGGCTTTTGCCCACTGAAGATAATCTTCATGGGATGTGGTGGTGGTGTCAGAGGACTCGCTGGATTCTGGGGCTTTTTCTTCAACGGGGGGTTTTTCAGGGGTGGGGGGAGTTTCTGGGGTTTGTTCTTGTTTATCGCGATCGCCAAATTTCCGATTAAACCAGTTAAACATAGTAAGTTATCAATAAAATAGCTGATGGCAATTGATTGCCCAACCCCTTAAGGAAAGCCGGGAAAACATAGCTTCATCTTATTTTAAGGGAAGGGGGAACAGTTCGACAGGTTCAACCCCTCGGAGGACAGAGTAGGCAATCAGGGTTAATTCTTTTGGCTACAGAAACCTCCCTAGCATCCAACCCGAACCCCTCCCTAAACCGGAAACCGGGTTAATCCTTTGCCGTCTACATCTTGCCAAAAACCCGGTTTCTGACCTAAAACCAGAAACCGGGTTGCTTCCCTGACCTCACTTTACATCCGTTCTAAAACAGGAATACCTAACAAAGATAACCCTAACTTTAACGTTTCTGCGGTCAAATTACACAGCATTAATCGAGAAGTTCGCACAGGTTCTTCTGCCTTTAAAACCGGACATTGTTCAAAGAATTGATTAAACTTTTGGCTCAATTCATAAAGATATTGACATAACCGATTCGGCAACAAATCCCGCTCCACTTCTTGCAAAATGTCGCTCAATTGTAGCAAATGTTTAGCGAGATTTAATTCCGCTTCGGCCGCCAACACAATCCCCCCCGGAGTCGGTTCAGGGGGAAGAGCAACCACCGGGAGAGCCGGAGGTTGGGGTTCTCCTAAAACGGTTTCCTTCGTCTCTTGAATATCCTGCCACAGTTTTTTCCGGTCTTTTTGGAACAACAAACGGTTATAAATAAACCACAGCGTATAGAAAAAGCCTGTCAGTTGAAAAACAGAAGGGAGGAGGGGAATCGAATGGAGTTCCCGGTAAATCCGCACGGTGATATCAATGCCTAGAAAACCCACCAACAGGGCGAAAAATGCCCAAAGAAGCGGTTTCCAATTCAGTTGGGTTAGAGGTTTGCTAATCTTGCCAATTGCGCTCAACTGACTAAAATCAATATTCCCTTTGCGACTAATGCCTTGAATGCGAACGTAGGCATAGAGCAGATAAGGGGAGGTGTTCCCTTGGAGCGCTAGCATTTTGTTGTAACTAAAAACATAGTTACTGGTGCGATTTTGGCTCAAGTCCGCATATTTCACGGCACTTAAACCAATCACTTGGGCGACATGATGCTTAAAGTCTTCGTCCTCTTGGCGGTTTTCCGTTTGCAGACGTTGCTCAACATCTTGATAGGCCCGGTCTACGGCTTCATCGAGGAGGTCGCGCAGACGCACGGTTTCGCCGGAACGGGTTTTGAGTTTTTTCCCGTCTTCTCCTTGGACTAACCCAAAGGGAACATGAACCACGTCCACCTGTTCAGGTAAGATTCCCGCTTTTTTGGCGACTTGGAAAACTTGGGTGAAGTGGTTGGCCTGTCCGGCATCGGTGACATAAATAATCCGTTCAGCTTCGTCTTGGCGGATACGGTACTGGAGGGCCGCCAGGTCGGTGGTGGCGTAGTTATAACCCCCGTCGGATTTCTGGACAATGAGGGGGAGGGGATTCCCTTCTTTATTGCTGAAACCATCGAGAAAGACGCATTTTGCCCCCTGGTCTTCGGCGAGGATGCCGGAATTGTCGAGGGTTTCTACAACGCCGGGGAGGAGGGGATTATAGAAGGATTCCCCCCGTTCTTGCAGTTTAATGTCGAGTGCGTCGTAAATGGCTTGAAATTCTTTGCGAGACTGGTTACAGAGCAGTTGCCAAGCGTGGCGGCTATCTTCTGCCCCCGCTTGCAAGTTAACGACTTCTTGGCGGGCGGTTTCTCGGAAGTCTTCGTCTTCGTCAAACCGTTGTTTGGCTTGGCGGTAGAGGCTGACTAAATCTCCCAAATCAAGGGCGTTAGCGGTGGTGAGCGCTTCGGGGTAGGCTTCCCGCAGGTAAGCAATGAGCATCCCAAATTGAGTCCCCCAGTCGCCGACATGGTTGAGACGGAGAACGTCATGGCCGCGAAATTCGAGGATACGGGCGATGCTATCCCCAATGATGGTAGACCGCAGATGCCCAACGTGCATTTCTTTGGCGATGTTGGGGCTAGAAAAGTCTACTATGACTTTTTGGGGGTGTTTGGCGGTTTCTACGCCTAGACGGGGGTCTTGTTGGAGGGTGGTGAGGTGTTGGGCGAGGTATTGGGGTTTTAGGGTGAGGTTAATAAACCCGGGGCCGGCAATTTCGGGGGGTTCGCACATCTCTTGGAGTTGGAGATGGTTGATGAGGGTTTGGGCGATGTCCCGAGGTTTCTGTTTGAGGGGTTTGGCGAGGCTGAGGGCGACGTTACATTGATAGTCGCCGAATTTGGGGTTATTGGTGGGGGCAATGAGGGGGTCTTGGGTGACCATTTCCTCACCAAAGGCGGCCACGAGGGCTTGTGTAAATTGGGTTTTGAGTTGTTCGAGGATCGAGGTCATGGTCTTGACGTTAGAAGCTTGGGGAGTTTATCTAGGTTAGGGGTGTGTTATTGTGCGATCGCACGGTCAACCACTCAGGGAACTTCTAGGATACTCTATCTTACCTTAAATGTTGGCTTGAAGGCTCTCGGTTTCACCGATGAGATGAAAAGCCAACCAATATAGAAACAGCGAAGCACAATTAATACTCTGGAGAGTCTTGGCTCTCCACAGATTTTTTAATAAGA
>NZ_JAIHOM010000268.1 GCF_026130165.1 Spirulina subsalsa FACHB-351
AACTAATCCCATCGTGTTTGATAACCTGTGTAAATTCCTCGCCGAAACCTTTCCCGAAGACCTCGCCACTTGGCTTTTAGGGAATCCCATTACACTAACCCAACTCAGTCCCACGGAACTCTTTAATGAACCCATTCGGGCAGATTCCCTGATTCTGCTCCAATCCCCCGACCGGGTGCTGCACATTGAGTTTCAAACCAACCCTGATGAAACGATGCCCTTTCGGATGTTGGACTATTGGGTGAGGATTCGCCGTCGTTTCCCCAACAAAACCATCTACCAAGTGGTGATTTATTTACGACCGAGTAACTCTCCTCTTGTTTACCAAGGGAATTTTGAAGGGGAAACGACGATTCATGAGTTTCAAGTTATCCGGCTTTGGGAACAACCGAAAGAAATATTTTTCAGCGCGCCGGGGTTACTGCCCTTTGCTGTATTAAGTGATAGTGAAAACCGAGAAGAGGTGTTAAGAGAAGTATCCCAAGCTGTGGAAATGATTGAGGACAAAGGGGTAAGAAGTAATTTAGCGGCGGCCTCAGAAATTCTAGCTGGGTTAGTATTAAAAGCAGAAGTAGTTGAATCGTTTTTTAGGAGTGAACTGATGAGAGAATCTGTGATTTATCAAAAAATTCTAGAGGAAGG
>NZ_JAIHOM010000220.1 GCF_026130165.1 Spirulina subsalsa FACHB-351
CACAAGTCAAATTTGTCCCCATTGTGGGACGAATTGCGGCCCGAAAAAGTTGTCTGAGCGAGTCCACCACTGTCAGACTTGTGGCTACACCACCGATAGGGATGTAGCGGCGGCGCAAGTGGTGAAAGAAAGAGGATTAAATGCGGTCGGGCAGACCGTATCAACGCTCGTCGAGGGTAAAGATATCGGGGTTGGAGTTTATACTCCAGCTAGAGTCTCCCTGTGACACGAGAATCCCCGACCGTTTACGGCGGGGAGTTGTCAAGATATGAGGCGCGGGACATTGACCAAACCCTCACCAGTCCCCAGAAAATAGACCAGTGGTTTGAGGCGAAAACTCGCGGCTTGTCAGAATTTGCCAAAACCCAACTTAAAAAGAAATGGGGGACGATGCAAAAACTCCTCTCTAGTAAGTCTCGCCTCGAACAAATTGTTAACGATATTCTCGTAGACATGGCAACCAAACCCCGACTAATGGACGGACGGGGTAACGCCATGCTGGTCTGTAGCAGCATTTATCAAGCCTGCAAAACCTACGAAATTCTCAGCCAAACGGACTTTAAGGGTAAATGTGCGATCATCACCAGTTATAAACCTTCCCCGGCGGATATTAAAGGGGAGGAAACGGGGGAGGGACTGACGGAAAAACTCCACCAGTATGGGATTTATCGGCGTATGTTGGCGGACTATTTTAACCAGCCGGAAGATGAAGCCATGTATCGGGTGGGGGAATTTGAGCAGGAGGTTAAACGGCGCTTTATTGATGAACCGGGACAAATGCGCCTGTTAATTGTGGTGGATAAGCTGTTAACGGGCTTTGATGCACCCCCGGCGACTTATTTGTATATTGACAAAACCATGCGAGATCATGGCTTATTTCAGGCGATTTGTCGGGTTAATCGCCTTGATGGAGAAGATAAGGAATATGGCTATATTGTGGACTATAAAGACCTGTTCCAGCAATTAGAGGGGGCGGTTACAGATTACACTAGCGGGGCTTTTGAGGACTACGAGGCGGCGGACGTGGCGGGGTTATTGAGCGATCGCCTTTCCAAGGGCCAAGAACGCCTAGAAACCGCCTTAGAAGCCGTCCGCGCCCTCTGTGAACCCGTCCCCCGTCCCCGTCACACTTCCGACTATCTCCATTATTTTTGCGCCGCCGACACCAGAGATCAAAAAGCGATCGCCGCCAACGAAGCCCAACGGGTCGCCCTCTATCAAACCGTTAACGCCCTCCTTCGTGCCTATAGTCACCTCGCCAACGAAATGGAAGCGGCGGGATACACCCCCCAGGAAGCAGCCAGCATTAAAGAGGAGGTTAGCCAATACAGCAAAATACGAGACGAGGTGAAAATTGCCAGTGGCGACTATATCGACAGTAAAATCTATGAACCCGCTATGCGTTACCTGATGGATACCTATATCAGGGCTGAACCTAGTAACCTAGTGGCGGACTTTGAAGAGTTGGGACTGGTGCAGCTTATGGTAAATCAGGGTTTAAAGGCTTTAGATAGCCTCCCGGAAGGGTTGAAAGATGAGGAAATCATGGCGGAAACCATCGAGAATAACATCCGCAAAATTATCTTAGATCAGAGTCCGATTAACCCCAAATACTATGAGGAAATGTCCGAGTTATTGGATGCTTTGATTGCACAACGTCACCAGCAAGCTATCCGTTACCAAGAGTATTTGGAACAGGTGAAACAACTCGCCCGACAAGTGACCGACCCCACCGGGTCAGCCGTGGGAAATTATCCCCCTTCCTTAAATACCTCCGCCCTCCGTTCCCTCTACGATAACCTAGGCAAAAATGAGGCGATCGCCTTAGCTATTGATGAAGTTGTGAAAACTACCAAAAAAGACGGCTGGATTGGTAATCGTTTCAAAGAAAGAGAAGTTAAAAACGCCGTTGATTCTATCCTGAGTAATGCTAAACTAGACCCAGACCTAGACCAACTGCTAGAGTTAATTAAACAGCAGCATGACTATCAGTAAATCTCCCACAGAATACCAGGTTACTATTGCAGAAATTCCCGTGCAAGTGATTCGGAAATCCATTAAAAATCTGCATATTGGAGTTTATCCCCCAGAGGGGCGGGTGCGGGTAGCTGCGCCATTTCAGCTAACAGATGATAATATCCGACTGGCGATAATTTCCCGCCTCTCTTGGATTAAAAAACAACAGACTAAATTTGCCGCCCAACCCCGTCAATCGAAGCGGGAAATGGTATCAGGAGAAAGTCATTATATTTTCGGTAAACGTTACCGCTTAGAAGTCATAGAACGCCGGGGGAAACATGAAGTTAAAATCTTCAATGCTTCCCGATTACAACTATTCGTTAATCCCGGAACTTCTCGGGACAATCGCGCCCAAGTTTTAGCCCAATGGTATCGCCAACAACTCCGGGAGATTATACCACAATTGCTAAATAAATGGCAACCGATTATCGGGGAAAATGTGACTGATTGGGGCATTAAGAAAATGCGGACTAAATGGGGGAGTTGTAATATCACTCAGCGCCGCATCTGGCTAAATTTAGAACTCGCCAAAAAGCCCATAGAGTGCTTGGAATATGTGGTAGTTCATGAGTTAGTGCATCTATTAGAACGTTATCACAATGACCGTTTTAAGGCTTATATGGATGAGTATCTCCCCCCATGGCGACAATATCGAGATATGCTCAACCGAGAACCCTTAGAAGACTGTTAAATGGCAAAATTTTTTCTAACAATTTGCAAAAAGGGCGAGGGCAAGGGGCGGGGATAAAATAGAGACGGTTCAATCGAGGAGAAAACATTGCTAGAAGAACGGGCTTACTGGTTAGCTTGGTTAAAAGTGGAGGGAGTGGGGGCAGTATTAAGCCAGCGTCTCTATGAGCATTTCGGCAGTTTAGGCAAGGCGTGGGAGGCTTCGGCTGGAGAATTGCGTGAGGTGGAAGGGGTGGGGCCGAAATTGTTGGGGGCGATTGAGGGGAGGCGATCGCACCTTGACCCAGAAAAACTACTCAAAGATTGTCAAGACAAGGGGTTTCAGTTTTGGATTCCCCCGGATCCCGAATACCCCCGCTTATTGCTAGAGATTCCTAGTTTACCCCCCGTGTTATACTATCGCGGTCAAGTCCAGTTAGCCGAGAATCAAGGCAAAACCCCCCTCATTGGGATTGTGGGAACCCGTAACGTCACCGAATATGGTCAACGTTGGGCGCGTAAACTCAGTACAACCTTAGCCAAACATGGGTTTACCGTAGTTTCCGGGCTAGCGAGTGGAGTAGATGCGATCGCCCATCAAAGTTGTTTAGCCGTCGGAGGACGCACCATAGCCGTCCTAGGCACAGGCATTGATGTAATTTATCCCCGCAGCAACACCCATCTTTACCAGCAAATCCCAAAACAGGGCTTAATCTTGAGTGATTACCCCCCCGGCACCCCACCCGAAGCCAAAAACTTCCCCCCCCGCAACCGCATCATCGCCGGATTAAGTCGCGTTGTCCTCGTCATCGAAGCCGCCCGCCGTTCCGGCGCCCTAATTACCGCCCGTTACGCCAACGAATTTGGGCGAGATGTCTACACTTTACCCGGCTCCCTCGATCAGCCCCAATCCTCCGGTTGTTTAGAATTAGCCAACAAAGGCGCCCAGTTAATCTTAGGAGAAAAAGAACTGATCGAAGCCTTGGGCGAAATCCCCCAACTCGATCAAATGACTCCACCCCCCGCCCCACCCCCCGATTTACCCCCCCATCTC
>NZ_JAIHOM010000037.1 GCF_026130165.1 Spirulina subsalsa FACHB-351
CCGAACAGCTTGGCTAACTCGGTTTGCTGACCTGGGGTGGGATAGATTCTGTACTGATATCGGCTTTTCATGATGCTAGGATACCAAAGATAGAGAGGATTGGGGCGATAGACTCCGACAAAAAAGCCGCCCTGGAAGGGCGGGGCTTCAGACCCATTAGTTTTGGTGAAGGCAGAGGGCAGACCCACCCCGTCGAATCAGTCACGTTCTGGGGGGTTCTCAGGGAGCAGGGGAGCAGGGGAGCAGGGGAGAGGGGGAGCAGGGGAGCAGGGGAGAGGGGGAGAGGGGGAACAATTATCAATTATCAATTATCAATTATCAATTCCCTATTCCCTATTCCCTTGCCTCTAGCGTTGGGTTTTTTGAGCAAGCCCTAGGTGAGGGCAGCAATGGACACCTTGGCGGCGACTTGTTGGGCGATCGCACGCAACGCTTGAGCCGAGGCCGAATCCGGTTGAGCCACGACAATGGGAATTCCGCGATCGCCCCCTTCCCGCACCGGCACTTCCAACGGCACACAACCCAACAAAGGAACTTGTAACTCCTGCGCCGTTTTTTCCCCGCCCCCAGACCCAAAAATATCATAACTGCGGTCGGGTAAATCCGGCGGGATAAAATAGCTCATATTCTCCACAATCCCCAACACCTTCACCCCCAACTGCTCAAACATTTTCAAACCCCGTCTAGCATCCAACAGAGAAACCGTTTGAGGAGTCGTCACAATCACCGCCCCAGACATAGGCACCGCTTGAGCCAAGGTTAACTGAGCATCCCCCGTCCCCGGTGGCAAGTCAATCACCAAATAATCCAACGCCCCCCAATTCACCTGATAGAGAAACTGGCGAATAATGCCATTTAACATCGGCCCCCGCCAAATCACAGGTTGATCCGGGTTAATCAAAAACCCCATCGACACCATCTTAATCCCGTGATTAAACGCCGGTTCGAGAATATCCTGACCTTGGCCATCCTTTTGCACCTGCACCTGGGCCCCCGTCAAACCCAACATCGTCGGCGCATTGGGGCCATAAATATCCGCATCCAACAACCCCACTTTCGCCCCCGCTTGAGCCAAAGAAACAGCCAAATTCACGGCGACAGTGCTTTTCCCGACACCGCCTTTCCCACTAGACACCGCGATAATATTCTTCACCCCATCCACACCCTGACGGTCTGGTAAAGACTTCTGCTGAGGGGTTTCGGCTGTCACGTCCACCTCAACGGTTTCCACCCCAGACAACTGCTTAACCGCCTTCTGACAATCTTCCACAATAAACTCCCGCAACGGACAGGCAGGCGTTGTTAATACCAGAGTAAAACGGACTTTTGACCCCTCAATTTCCACATTGCGAATCATGTTGAGTTCGACCAGACTTTTTTGCAGTTCAGGGTCTTGAACCGGACGCAACACCTCTAAGACGGAATCCCTATCAAGCATTTTTATTGTGATCTAATCATGTGTTCTCTGGCTTCATCTTACCGGAACTCAGGCCGCGACTCTCTCTGCCGCATGAGCTAAATTGGCCGCCACTCGTGCCACATAGGGACGAATCACCCACCAGAGAAAGGGCGATAACCAACCGCGCAGGGTGACGGAATAGGAAACATAAGTCCCGCAGACCGTAGATTCCACTTGATAAGTCACCCGGTTTTCAATGCCCGGAATGGCGAGAAACCTTACACTGAGCAATTCCCGAGGACAAACTTGCTCGACAAAAATCCGAATAGGAATCGGCGTGAAGCGTGTCACCACCTGATAAATTAAGCCCGGTTTGGGAACTAACCCATTGGGGACATTGGTTTGATTAATAATGGGATGCCAAGACACATCGGCCAAGTTAATAATTTTTTGCCATAGGGTATCGACTGAAGCATGGCAAAGAACGCGATACTGCTTATTCAGGGAAAAACGACAGAAGATTTTCCGGCGACTGACCAACAGTTTAAATGAAAAGTGAAGAATCATAACACCCTTCCCCCAGCAACAATCCGGCAAGTTTCTTATTGTACGGGACTTCGTGTAGAGTTGGCAGGGATTCTCAAAAAGCCTTCCTTCAGAATGCTACGTGAACACAAGGAGAATCCCCAGTTTTGGGGTACGTTAATCCCTAAAATGCCAACGGGGTTGATGATTACTAACGGCTTCCACTAATCCCAAGGCGATAAAGTTCGCTAGGAGAGCCGAACGGCCATAACTGAGGAAGGGGAGAGGAAGACCCGTAACAGGAGCTAGTCCAATAGTCATTCCGACATTAATCAACACCTGAAAAGCAATCATGGACAATACTCCAATGGCGAGCAAAGAGCCAAAATCCTCTTTGGAATTTTGGGCGATTAAAATTAAACGCAGACACAACCACCAAAAGGCAATTAGCACTAAGGCACTACCGACAAAGCCCAATTCTTCACCAATGACGGAAAAAATAAAGTCGGTGTGTTGTTCAGGAATAAAGTTTAATTGGGTTTGGGTCCCTTGATGTAAGCCTCTCCCCCACATGGAACCTGAACCGATGGCAATGCGAGATTGAATGAGGTGGTAGCCTCCCCCTAATGGGTCTTTTTCTGGCTGTAGGAAGAGGGTTAAGCGGTCTTTTTGGTAGTCTTTGAGCAGTCCCCACATAAATCCCCCAATCCCCCCGGCTGTAACGTTGGTGAGAACTGCAAAAAATGTTCCGACTACGCGCCACGGGATGGTAAACCAAGCGAGTAAACTCATCAGACCGACCCAGACAAACCAACTGGGAAGATAGAGATTATAGAGAAGGGCGGCAATCATGGGGGATCCCATTAAGATTAACCATCCGGGGTTCACGTTGGCCCAGTACAACATACTGAGGGTAATTACACCAAAGACTAGGGATGTTCCGAGGTCTGGCTGCAAGACAACTAATGCCCAAGGAATAATGGTGACACCTAGTGCTTGGAGTAGAAGGGTCACTTTCGGGTTCGAGCGGTTTTGCAGAATGGCCGCCTGGGTGATGATTAAAGAAACTTTGGCAAATTCTGAGGGGATAATATTGAAGTTCAGGATGTTGATCGAACGTTGGGCGCCGTTGGCTTCTACACCGATTAAAATCACAATAATCAATGTGATGTTACTAATGGCGTAAATCAACCAATGCCAGTGGAGAAAGGCTTTATATTGCCAACGGGCAATGGCAAAGGCGATGACTACGCCAATCAACCCGACTAACCAGTGTTGCCACCAGTCGGTTCCTCGGGTTGAGGTTAGTGCGGCTGAACGGATGCTGACTCCACCTAAGAAGGTTAAGATAACGACTAGGGTCATCAGAATCCAGTCGATTTGCTGCCATCCTCGGAGCAACAGTTTCCAGTGTAAGAATTTGTTTTGGGTTTTGTTGAGCATAACCAGTTGAAGGAACGAACAGCACTTGGAAAACGGCTAGGGGGTTCTGGATTTGTGAGACTTGAACGGTTAAGCTAGTTGGCATTTAAATCGCCTCTTTTAAAAGCCGAACCCTTTAGCTAGCTTGGATTGAGACAGAAATTTAAATGATTAACAGCTTAGATGTGAAAATAATGTTGGCATTTCCCTACTAAGGTATAGCATCAGATGCCATTTCCGGGAGGGTCGGCAGAAAGTTTAGAGGCTCTGACTAAAACTTTATACGGATTGGGACTCAAGAACATCAGGACAAAAGCTTATATTTCAAATTGATAAGCGAGGGACTGGAGGGGAAACGGAGTATGGGAAAATCATAGTCCAAAGGTTTAATCGTTAATTTTTCAAAGTTTTATGACTGTTGCTTCACCGAATATCCCAACTCCACAGCAAGCGGCTCCGCCTGCCGATTCTCGTGAGCGAGTGAGTGCTTTTATGAGGGGCATACAAGATGAAATTTGTCAAGGGCTGGAAGCTTTAGATGGTCAGAATAAGTTTGAAGAGGATTCTTGGGAACGGGAAGAAGGTGGGGGTGGGCGATCGCGTGTGATTCGAGAAGGAGGGGTTTTTGAACAGGGAGGGGTGAATTTCTCTGAGGTGTGGGGTCATCAATTGCCTCCGTCGATTCTCAAACAACGCCCGGAAGCAGCAGGTCATGGGTTCTATGCTACGGGAACCTCAATGGTTCTCCATCCCCGCAATCCCTACATCCCAACGGTTCACTTGAATTATCGCTATTTTGAAGCGGGTCCGGTGTGGTGGTTTGGCGGTGGGGCGGATTTAACGCCCTATTATCCTTTTGCTGAAGATGCCCAACATTTTCATCGGACGCTGAAGGAGACGTGCGATCGCCATCATGGGGAATATTATCCAGTGTTTAAACGCTGGTGTGATGAATATTTCTATCTCAAACACCGTCAAGAATCCCGAGGCATTGGGGGGATTTTCTTTGATTACCAAGACGGTCAAGGGGAACTCTATCGCGGCCCCGATGACCAAGGAGAGGCCGCCCAATATAGTCACCAAGTGGGGGCGATTGAACCCCGCAATTGGGACGCTTTATTTAGTTTTGTGGAAGATTGTGGCAAGGCCTTCCTGCCAGCCTATGTCCCCATTGCCGAAAAACGACGGAATACCGAATATGGCGATCGCGAGCGAAATTTCCAACTCTATCGTCGCGGACGTTATGTAGAATTCAATCTGGTCTATGATCGTGGCACGATCTTCGGGCTCCAAACCAATGGTCGCACCGAGTCAATTTTGATGTCTCTTCCCCCCCTTGTGCGTTGGGAATACGGATATCAACCGGAACCCAATACCCCCGAGGCTCAGTTATATCAAACGTTCCTCAAAGCACAGGATTGGGTCAACTGGTCAACCCACTAAGCCCCCAGCTTGTCCCCCCGGAGAGTCAAGAGCAAATCTCCGGCGGGTTTCTCCTTCCCTAGGCCAATCAGCCGTTTCAGGATTTTAATTCCTCGTCTTGGTGGCAAGGGTTGAACAGGCCAGTAAAAATGGTAAGCTGTATGAAGAGTCACTAGGTATAACCTAAGTATTGAGACTCAGACCAAAGCCGCTCAAGCCCGCCTTGGCTGAACAGAAGTTACCACTTGAGTTCTTGAGGCTAATTGACGAGTGATTCATATCGAACAAAAAAACCACACAACCAAAGACGGTACCACTGTCATCGTTCTAGCACCGACGGGTCGTTTGGACATTACGACGGCTTGGCAGTTTCGTTTGAAACTCCAAGAATGTATTTCTAAGCTTAGTCCCCATGTTGTTGTTAATCTCAGCCAGGTGAACTTTATTGATAGCTCTGGCCTAACTTCACTGGTGGCTGGGATGCGAGATGCGGATAAAGTAAAGGGCAGTTTTAGGATTTGTAATGTTCACCCAGAAGCCAAGTTAGTCTTTGAAGTGACCATGATGGATTCTGTGTTTGACATTTTTGAAGAAGAAGAGGAAGCTTTAGAGGGTGCGCCTCGTACTATGGCAACTTAACCATTAGTCACTAGAATTAGCTAGTCACTAGAATTAGCTAGTCACTAGAATTAGTTAGTCACTAGAATTAGCTAGTCACTAAAGTTAGCTAGTCACTAGAATTAGTTAGTCACTAGAATTAGCTAGTCACTAAAGTTAGCTAGTCACTAAAGTTAGCTATTGGACTATTGCTCATTGTGCCGTTCCTTGCTGGCCGAATCAAAGGGGTTTTTTCCCTTCAGATTAGCCGTTCGATTGCAGTTGTCCTTGGCATTGCATCGGGCCTGAGCAGTCTAAGCTTTTAGAGGTTCTGCTGACTTTTTTCCTTCGACCTTGAGCTAGTTCGGTCAATTCAACTCTCTCCACCTAGGTCGGAGGGGGTTCTTGTTTTTCGCCAGATTGCCAGTAATTTCCCATCCTGCAAGTGAAGTGGGGATGAGAGGCAAACCGCACCAATTCCCAGCACAACCTTCTTGAATTCGCCATGCCTGAAAACAATGAAGGCGAACTCAATCAGATTGTTGCGACTAGAGGGGATTATTCTTCTGTCGTGTCGCTCGGAGTGCCGGGAGAAGCGTTATAAATGGCATCTAGTTGCTCCCTAGCATCTTCAACATTGACAGACCGCATAATTAAGAGGGGTTCATCCGTCAGTTGACCATTTTCGTCTAATAACTCTGGATGAGATACCCGTTGGGGGGTGCGATTAACTGGAGTTCGTCCGGGGGGACTGTTGCGACGAGTGGACTCTGTACTCACCGTAATTAAACTGCGAATGAGATTACTAATGGCCAAAAAGGCAATGACCGTAAAGGCCAGAATGTAAAGAATATGTAACATAATCAGGAAACCCCCTTAATTATTTTGATCTCACAGTGGTTGATTGTTAAAAGACATTTAAAGTAGCTGAACCATTGAACAATAGGGAATTAACAGCAGTGGAATTGGGGAATCAAGCAGAAATTCATCGGTTGCTCTGATCAATGACTATAAGCTAGTAATGAAAAAACCGTGATTTAAGAAAAGGTTGTGTTATTATCCCCCAGATCAGCTTGCCAAGCTCGCCAACGTCGGGAGACTTGCCAGCATTCTGTGACTAAACGATGCCAAGGGACGAGGGTGGTCATCTCAATGCCTACACGATGATTCATGGTTTGGCAAAGTAATTGAGCGGCACTGACTTCCTTTTTAGCAGTTTGTAGCCTTAAGAGAAGCTCGTTTTGCTCTTGGTCGGTCAAAAATGGTATTTTCTGAGATTCTAACAAGGTTTGCGATCGCCCAAACCAGTCCTGGAAATCCTCCAGTAAGGGTTCGAGAATCTGTTTGAGCAGGTCATTTTCCGGTGGTTGTGATCGAGACATCCGTCTAATTCCAGTGTACGCTTTGTCCTCTCATTCGGGGAATAACCCCCTCCTTTTATTGTAACTGTTTGTTAAGGATTCTCAGATTTTCTCCTGTCCCGTGGCTCAAAACTGGTAATCTACCGCCAAAATATCGGCTAAAATCGGCTTAATCTTCTCTTGAACAATTTTTTGGTGAAAGGGATGTTGTTGATAGCGCTCCAATTCTTCCGGCACATTGAGACGCACCACTAAACCATGAGTAAACCCTTGAGAACGGTTCGTGAAGTTTTCCCCACAAGATACGCTCACCACTTCAGGGATATTCCCCGGCATATGGTTGAAATCGTCTAAGATCGAGGCGATCGCATCTGGAGTGGCTTCCGGTTTCCATTTAAACAACACAATATGTTCTAGCATCAGGTTTAAGTCAACGAATAGAAAGGACAAACCCCATCCCATGAGAACAATTAGCACATCACCTCCAGAAGGAGTTTGTTCTCAGGAGAATGGGGGTAATCAGTCATTCTAGCGGGTTTACTGCCCGCCAGTAAAGGCCATTTGCCAGAAAGAATTCTCTAGTTGAGCAATTTGGATAAAGACCGATTCTGCCTGTTGTTCGACCGTTTCCGAGGCCGTTTCTAACGCGCTATCGGCTTGTTTTTCCAAGATTCTGACATATTCCGTAAACGCTACATTTCCCCAGCGATTAGCAAATTCTGCATAGGGTTCTGGCATAGGACCCGGAAGTTGCCAACCTTGATTATAGGCCAACTCAATAGCCCATAATCCCACCGCTTGCACCGGATAGGACATCTCGGTAATTTCTAACAAAAAATTACAATACTCTTGACAAGTTGATTGTTTTATGGTAGACAAATCCAAATTCCGTTCAGCCGCTTTATCTCGAAACCAGTTTAACTCATCTTTGAGGGCATTTAATCCCCCCAAAATACTATCAAAATGTTGTACAGGAGCGGCGTTTAAAATGCGAGCCACTAGACGGGTAAACTCGACAACAAAGAGATAGTCTTGCACCAGCCAAGTATTAAATTGAATAGGTTGGATTGTGCCGAGTTTACACTGACCTAAAAAGGGGTGAATGGTGGCTTTTTGCCAGAGTTCTGTGTGTTTATTGAGTAATTTTTGACAAGTTAACACGATGCTTTCCCGTAAACTCTATAGAACCCGAAGAATACTAGCAATATTAATATCTCTCGCCGATTCCCCTTGAATTTCAGCTAAAGCATCACGGAAATTCTGCTCTTGAACATCGTGAGTTACAACAACCACCTCAGCGAGATGGTCTTGAAAACCGATTTGTACGATCGATTCTAAACTGACACCATGATGGCCAAAACAGGTTCCGAGATGTCCAATCACCCCCGGACGATCTCCACAGAGGAAACGGACATAAAAGCGAGTTTCCAGTTCAGAAATGGGGGTGATAGTGCAGTAGTGTTGATGAGAGCAACCGAGGAGAGGATTTTTCTGGTCACTAGCCAACAAACTGAAGAGATTGAGTAAATCCGAGACAACAGCGCTCGCTGTAGCCCCTTTCCCCGCACCGGGGCCGAAGAACATCACTTGTCCGAGGGGTTCTCCTTCCACCAAGATGGCATTATAGACCCCATTGACACTGGCGAGGGGGTGATCTCTTGGGACGAAAGTCGGTCCAACGCGCACCTGTAGGGAACCGTGGGTATGTTCATCCCGTTGTGCGATCGCCAACAACTTCACCACAAAGCCCAAATCCTCAGCATAAGTGATATCCGTAACACTCACTTGGCGAATCCCTTCCCGTTCGATATCCTCATAGTGAATCCGGCCCCCAAAGGCCAAAGAGGCCAGAATCGAGATTTTATCCGCCGCATCAAATCCATCCACATCCGCCGTCGGGTCCGCCTCCGCATAGCCCAACCGTTGCGCATCGGCCAACACCTCATCAAAATCCGCCCCTTCCGTCTGCATCCGGGTCAAAATATAGTTCGTTGTGCCGTTAATAATCCCCGTCACGCGCTGAATTTTGTTCGCTCCCAGGGACTGTTTCAGGGGTTGAATGATGGGAATTCCCCCCCCCACAGACGCTTCCAACAACACATAAACCCCCGCCTCATTAGCCGCCGTGTAGATTTCATCCCCATGACGAGCAATGACAGCTTTATTGGCCGTAACAATATGTTTTTTCGCCTCAATCGCCTTTAAAATCAGGGATCTAGCAGGTTCAATCCCTCCAATGAGTTCCACCACCACATCCACCTCCGGATCTGTGACAATGGACTCTAAATCCGTGGTGAACAACTCCCGAGGCAAATCAACCGCTCTGGGTTTATCAAGGGACTTAACCCCCACCCGATGAATTGCCATCTGCTTAATCAGGGGGTTGCGTCCAGCCGAATCCAGTAAAATCTCGGCCGTTCCCGTGCCAACAGTACCCAGTCCCAATAAGCCAATTTTCAATACCACAGTTTTATCCCTTTAGTACGCCCTCTCAAATGGTCGCGTCTCCAGTGATTCGGGTAGTGTTTCCCGCCCTTTACTTTACCGTCTGAGATGCCCTCATTGTACCATTATTTCCGTCCCCTAACCCCCAGCCACCCCAGTGAGCTAACGCTTGACGGAATTCTCTTACTGTATTAACCTCTGACCGATTCCAAGGTATAGAAAAACACAGTTAAGGCAGATTAACAATACACTGTCCCAAGGGACACCAAGACCTGATAAATTTAGCCTGTATCGGTAAAAATAGAAAAAGTAGACGATATGAGAGTTCTAGTTATTGGTGGAGATGGTTACTGTGGCTGGGCAACAGCCCTCCATCTCTCGAACAGAGGCTATGAAGTCGCCATTTTAGATAACCTAGTGCGACGCTACTGGGATAGCAAACTGGGCGTAGACACTTTAACCCCCATTGCCCCCATTCAAAAACGACTGCAACGTTGGCACGATCTTACAGGGAAAAAGATTGATCTGTTTGTTGGCGATATTACAGATTATGATTTTCTGCTGAAGTCCATGGAGCAGTTTCAACCGGAAACGATTGTTCACTTTGGGGAACAGCGTTCCGCTCCCTACTCCATGATTGACCGGGAACACGCCGTTTTCACCCAAGTGAATAACGTCGTCGGCACCTTAAATATTCTCTACGCCATGAAAGAGCATTTCCCCGACGCTCATCTGGTGAAACTCGGCACAATGGGAGAATACGGCACCCCCAACATTGACATTGAGGAAGGCTACATCACCATTGAACACAACGGACGGAAAGACACGCTCCCCTATCCCAAACAACCGGGCAGTTTCTACCATTTATCTAAAGTCCACGATAGCCACAACATCCACTTTGCTTGTAAGATTTGGGGTCTGCGTGCCACAGACTTAAACCAAGGGGTGGTTTATGGGGTTTTAACCGAAGAAACGGGCATGGATGAGATGCTGATTAACCGTCTGGACTATGACGGGGTGTTCGGCACCGCGTTAAACCGTTTCTGTATTCAAGCGGCCATCGGACACCCTCTGACTGTGTATGGTAAAGGGGGACAAACTCGCGGTTTCTTAGATATTCGCGACACGGTGCGCTGTATGGAGTTAGCCATTGCGAATCCCGCAGAACCCGGACAATTCCGCGTGTTTAACCAATTCACGGAATTATTCAGTGTGGGGGATTTAGCCATGAAAGTGAAACAAGCGGCGGTCACTTTGGGGTTAGATCATGTCCAAATCGAAAATCTGGATAATCCTCGGGTGGAATTGGAAGAGCATTATTTCAATGCGAAAAATACCAAATTGCTGGATTTAGGTCTGCAACCCCATTATTTATCGGACTCGTTGTTAGACTCTTTGTTAGCGTTTGCGATTAGTTATAAGCACCGGGTAGATAAACAGCAAATCTTACCTAAAGTGTCTTGGCGACGCGGTTAATTGAATCCATTTTTTAATTATCAATTATCAGTTTTCCCCAATTTGACCGTACCCATTCAAATTAACCTTTTCAATCAAGATGCGGATTGCCTTATTTACAGAAACTTTTTTACCCAAAGTTGATGGCATTGTAACCCGTTTGCGTCATACTGTTGAACAGTTACAACGCCAAGGGGATCAGGTGCTTGTGGTCTGTCCTGATGGTGGGATGAAAGACTATCACGGGGCCAAAATTTACGGGTTATCGGCGTTTCCGTTACCGATGTATCCAGAATTAAAAGTCGCTCTCCCTCGACCTTCTATTCGGAAAGCTTTAGATAAATTTCAACCGGATTTAATCCATGTGGTGAACCCGGCGATTTTAGGATTGGCCGGGATTTATTATGCCAAAATGTTGGATTTGCCTCTGGTGGCTTCTTACCATACCCATCTGCCCCAATATTTGCATCATTACGGTTTCGGATCTTTAGAAGGGTTTCTTTGGGAGTTGCTTAAGGCGGCTCATAATCAGGCAGAATTGAACCTTTGCACCTCGACTGCGATGGTGAATGAGTTAAGTCATCATGGGATTGAGCGAGTGGATTTGTGGCAGAGGGGGGTAGATACAGATATGTTCGTGCCGAGTTTAGCGTCGGCGAAAATGCGCGATCGCCTTTCCCAAGGCCACCCCGACAGTCCCTTACTCCTCTATGTGGGGCGCGTCTCAGCCGAGAAGGAAATTGAACAAATTAAACCCATTCTGGAAGCCATCCCCGGTTCCCGTTTAGCCATTGTGGGGGATGGTCCCCACCGAGCCGCTTTAGAACAGCATTTTCAAGGCACTCCCACCCATTTTGTGGGCTATTTACGGGGGATGGAGTTAGCGTCAGCCTTTGCCTCGGCCGATGCCTTTGTCTTCCCCTCCCGCACGGAAACCCTCGGTTTGGTGGTGTTGGAAGCAATGGCGGCGGGCTGTCCAGTGGTGGCGGCTAATTCTGGGGGCATTCCGGATATTGTCACCGATGGGGAAAATGGCTACTTGTTTGATCCCCAAGATCCCCAAGGGGCGATTAAAGCCACCCAGCGCCTGATTGCGGCATCAGAGGAACGGGAAACCCTGCGGGCGAAGGCGCGTCAAGAGGCGGAACGCTGGGGATGGGCGGCGGCCACTCGTCAACTCAAAGGCTATTATCAAGACGTTCTGGCCGCTCATAGGCTGCCCAGGGCGGCTTAATTAGGGCTTGCTGAAAAAGCCCAACGCTAGAGGCAAGGGAATAGGGAATAGGGAATAGGGAATTGATAATTGATAATTGTTCCCCCTCTCCCCCTCTCCCCTGCTCCCCTGCCCCCCTGCTCCCCTGCTCCCCCTCTCCCCTGCTCCCCTGCTCCCCTGCCCCCCTGCTCCCCCGCTCCCCGACTCCCGACTCCCGATTCCCGACTCCCAATCCAACTCGTCTAGAGGGTGGGGTAGTTCAATCTCCCTGTATTTTTGCTAATCTGTTAGCAGACTCATCTCGGTCAGGCGATCGCACCCTTCGTCCCCCCTAGATTTTCTCAGGGCTGAAAACAAACTCATGGTTAATCCTGTCAAGCGTAAACGCAAACGGAAAAAGAAAACACTGGCTCAATTGCTATTGCAAACCCTGATCGCCCGTTATCCGATCTTCTTTTGGGGAAGTTTGTGGGCGATCGCCATGATGCTAACAGTGGGGGCAACAGTAAGTTTGCTGAACCCTGCCATACAACCTGCTAGAGAGCCCTTACCCCTCCCCGCTAGCTTGACCCCAGAAGGTCGGGAAGACTCCACTCCCACCGAAGACCTCAATGAGCGGGCAAGCGATGCCCCAGAACGCGCCCTCCGTCCCTATGATCCCAACCCGCCTAAGCGTTCCCTCAACCCCTTGGAGATCCTCCCCTTTTGGTTAGTCAGCCTGATCTCCCTTGGTTGTGCTGCCAGTTCCCTGATCATGACTTTGGTTTTACGCCATTTTTGTAGTCCTCGTCAGCGTCTCAAACAATTGCCCCCCGCCCGTCCGGTCTATCAACTGCCGCCTGCCCGTTATCCGGAAGTTGAACGAAATTTTGACTATCCTCAATATAGTCCCGTCGCTCCTCCTAGAGAGATGCCAAGGGGTGTGACAACTCCTAGAGTCTCTTCACCCCAGTCTAGAAACTTCGCTGGGCCCGTATCCCATCAGGTGCCCTCAGTCCCTTATTCTAGAAATGTCAGCCGAACCGTTGAACCCCAGATCACCATTGTTCCCCCGGAAATGGTGACACCCCTTGACTATCCGGGTCATAACGGCGAAAGCGCTCCAGTTTCGGGCAACTTGGCTGAACAGATGGACTTGCGCCGTCGTTATACCTTATCTTCCTTGATGGATAACTTGAACTGAACTATGGCGTTGCAAGCGGCCAACTTTCCAAGGCGCTGAAGAAAGTTTTCCGATCGGGCAGGGAGGGCTGTGCGCCGTTTTTGGTGACTGATAATGCCCCGGCAACCATGCCCCAGTGTAAGGCTTCTTCTAAGGGCTTCTGGGAAGCTATGCCCGCCGCGAGGGCTCCATTAAAGGCATCTCCAGCCGCTACGGTGTCAATGGCGGTGACGGGGTAAGAATTATACCAGACTGTCCCTTGGGAACTGTGCCAGAGGGCGCCCTGTTCTCCTAGTGTAATGACTACGTTCTGAACGCCTTTGTCCTGTAGGATTTGGGCGGCTTGTTCGGCGCTGGGGCGGTCTTCCACGGGAAAACCGACTAAATGGCTGGCTTCTACTTCGTTGGGGGTCAAAATATCAATGAGGGGATAGAAGGAGTCCGGTAAATTATCGGGGGCGGGGGCGGGGTCTAAAATAACTGTAACTCCGGCTTGGTGGGCGGCTTGGGCGACGGCGAGGACGACGGGGAAGGGGATGCCTAATTCTAGGAGTAAGACTTGAGTTTCTGGGAGATGCGATCGCACAAATTCCACCTCCACCTCATCCACTGCCCCATTAGCCCCGGCCGCACAAGCAATGGTATTCTCTCCCGTTTCACTCACCACAATAGAAGCCACCCCCGAATGGAGTTCCCGATGAGTGCGTAGCCCGCTAATATTCACCCCAGACGCTTTTAAGGCCAAAGTTAAAGTCTGACCAAAATCATCATCTCCCACTTGACCGACAAAAAACACAGGCACCCCCAATTTAGCCACCGCTACCGCTTGATTGGCCCCTTTCCCCCCAAAGGCTGAGAAAAACTCATGACCAATTAAGGTTTCCCCCACACTAGGTAAGCGTGGCACTTTCACCACTAAATCCATATTGATGCTTCCAAGGGCAAGGACACTCAATGAATTACCCCCCCGTACAGACGGACGGGGTTTCAATAACCCCACCATCGTCTGTATGATTAGAGCTTAATCGCTTTACTGTGGCTTGCAAAGAAGATAGATTTAATGACTTATATTCAGGCCAGCATTCTCGAAATGCAGGTAAGGCATTCTGTTGGGTGAAATAATCGATTGACTGACGATTTTTTCGCCCAACATAATACCGATGAGCCAAGCAAGCATTATAAAGATAGGTGTAGAGACGACGAGCCGCCAACAAGGTTTGAAGCTGGGTTGGATGGGGATATAATCGAAATGTCAATCGCCTCGTTGCCATTTTTTGCTTTTCCTAGATGGCTGGGACTCTACTCCATTATAAAACCAAAGTGGCGGGAGAGATGGGGATGTCAAAGTTCATTTCTGAGGGGGGATTTTCCTCCCACCGTATAGACGAGTGGGGAAACCAATCCCCCCTCAGACTATTGGTTGTTAATTGTTAATTGTTAATTGATCACTATTTCCGGGGGATAACTCCTCCAGAATCGTGAAACAAACGTGATTAATGGCTAACTCTCCAATAGCGGCTTGTTCCTTGGGAATGGGTAAACCATCTTTACTATAAATCTTTTCAAAGGGAACGCCCTTAGCCATTTCGGCGTGATACCATGCTAACCCCATAAAAAAGCGAGTGGGGTAAGGCCCCCCTTCATTAATATCATCGGGATTAGATTCCATGGGCAACCAACCAAATCCCGGTAGATAAAACTCCATCCAGACATGGTTAAAATCCGGTTCGAGGGGGACAAAACGCTCTAGAGGTTTAGCGGGACACTTATAACGTCCTACTGTCCGGCAAGCAATGCCATTTAACCGCGAAAGTGCCAATAAAACCCCCAAATATTCCCCGCAAGACCCTACCCCTCTCGCTAAGGCCACATCAGGAGTGTCAATGTGAGGTTTAATGCCATAGGCTAGGCGATCATAAACATAGTTGCGAATGTTATACATTTTGCGCAACAAGTTGGTTTCTTCACCCACCGCATCCCGGGCGGCCCGTTGGATGTTTTCCTTATCCATGGCTAAATTATCATTATCGACTAAATAACGGGCTTCATAGACTGGGGGCAATTCGGGGACATCTTCCCCATCCGTTGGGTCGAATTGATACTTAATCCCCCACACTTCGAGGGTAGCTTTCCAACCGAAAATATAACGCTGGTCTGAGGTGAGATGGTCAAACTTAAACACGGCAATCCGTTGACCGTCTACTTGCCGTTCCTCAAAGGGTAAACCGACTGGTTCAATTTTGCGCAGTTTTTGCCGTGGGGTTTCTGCGGGGAGGGCGATTTGCCATTCAATTTCTTGTAGGTCAATGGGGTCAAGGGGGGAGAGTTCTTCCACATAGGACATTTCGACTAAATAACCATTAGAGAGGGCGTAATGATCACCTTCTTGGTAGTGGAAGTAAAGGGGATGGAGAAAAGTGCGATCGCGATATTGTAACTCGTGGTTGGGTTGAGCATTGGGATTATCCCGCAAATAGGGTTCATTGTGGGAATAGGCCACATAGAGCGTTTCCTGCTGGGTTTCCGGGTCTTGATAAAAGGCCAATCCAGTGGGATTCTCAAAAGGAGTTAACACACTAAATTTCACCTCTCCCGTTGCTCGGTCTAAACAATAGACCGTTTGTTCTAAGTCATCACAGATCCAAAGTTCCTCCCCCCGCACGGTAATATTTTCAATACCAATCCCCGGGGCATAGAAACGGGTGATTTCCCGGCGAGTTTCCCGGCTATAAATCAGGATATAGCCTGACTTCTGACAGGTCAGATAAATCGTTGACCCTAAAACCCCAATGCCATCAGCCGGGTAGTACAAACTAATAAACAGATGGGGGGCTAATTTTTCGTTTAGGGAACAAAAATACACATCTTCATTCCTAGTAAACCAGAGGGTGTCTCCGGAAATAGCCAACCCAGTCGCCCCGACAAAATCTTGCCAACAGTGGGAATTGAGGATACGAGTGTTGTTCGTGTAGGGATCCACTTCTAATAAATAGCCACTGGTGGCATCCAGAGCGTACAAGCTGTTACCCCGAAAGGCAATCCCGTAGATTGTCGCCGCCGCAATAGGCCGGATGGTTCGACCATTTAAGGCTTGTTGAGTTACAAAAGAAGTAGATGAATCAGGAATCATGCTCTGTCTTAGTGAAGATAAAAATGGGAAGATCGGAGTCTTCTTGCTTTCGATCTTGCCCTAAGTCCTCCAACTTAGCAAAATCCCGATTCTAACAATGCTCGATCTGAACGTTTGACGGTAATTTGACCCCCTTAGTCATCTGGTGAGGGTTTGCTGTCACTGATTCAAACCTAGACTCAATTGATCAGGGTGATCTCAGAGTATCTTGTAGGGGTTAATCCTGATGGCACTAAGGCAAAAGGCATTTAGATTAAAGATAGGGATGGGATGTAACTACGGGAAATCGGATTTTTTCCCTTGGCTTGCACTTCAGCCCTCACCCTTTCAAGCTTTTGACTGTCCTCCTGATCCAACACAAAGTTATTATCATGCGACTCCTATCTTCCTTCACTAAAACCTTCGCTGTTCTGAGTGGAACTTTTGTTCTATGTGTGTCTTCTAGTTTGGTTTTTGCCCAACCCTTAATTTGGCAAGAGTCTAACTATCAACCCCCTTCCGGTATTGGTTCCCCGGGTCGCACTGAACCGGGGGGAACTCGTGGTTGTAATGTGAAACCGCAGTTAACGCCTTTAGTCCCCACTGTACCCTCTTCCTCTGAAGATGAAGCCATCCGCTTTGGGGTGACAACTCAGGCTAAACCAACGGTTTTAATCCATGTGGCGAGTTTAGATAATAGTCTCTGTCCTTTAGGGATGATGGAATTGGAAGTGACCAATCAAAAAGGGGAATTAATTTTAGTCCGGGAAATTACGCCCCCCAGTGATTCGGGAATTCTCCCAGTGGTTTTAGAGACAGGGGAAACGCCTTTAGTGGAAGGGACTAACTATAAATGGACGGTTTATATTTACGATCGCAATAATGAGTTTTTGGGTGAGACGGGGGCTTGGATTCGCCCTGTTGCGGTTTCTCCTACTCTACGGACAACCTTGCGCAATCCCTCCCTCCATGAGCAAGCGCGGGAGTTTGCGGCGGCTGGGGTTTGGTATGATGCGATCGCCGCCCTTGCCCAACTCCATCAAGAATCCCCCTCTCCTGAAGTCCAAACCGATTGGCAAACCCTCTTAAAAGCGGTTCAATTGGACAAACTCGCTCAAGAAAAAGTCTTTCAAAGGGAGAGGAATCTTTGACTAGGGTCTGCTGAAAAAGCCCAATGCTAGACTCAACAAGGGAATAGGCCGTCTTGACAAGTTAAGCTTGTGTGCCTTTTGTCAAGTTATTGCTTCGTACCTTCCTTTCCTTTCCTTCGGAACGCTCCGTGAAGGTCATGCTACGCGTTCGCGAAGCGTTCCGCAGGAAACGCAATGACATTACTCCCGATTCCCTATGACCCTGTTACCTGTTCCCTTAACTTCTAACTTTGGGTCTTAACTTGTCAAGATTGACCATTCCCTGAACGGCAAACCCGCTCACCAGAGGCATTGGTAATCCGAAACACATCAAATTGACCACCTTCAAATTCCCCCACGACGGTGAGGCGATCGCCCACATTCACATGATCCTCAGTGAAATCACCGCATACATCCCAGGTATCGGTGGTAATGCGGCGATTCCCCACCTGTAAACGAAAACCATCTTCCCAAACCCGCTCCACAACCCCGGTAAAGGTGCGATTGTTGGCATGGGCAGCGGAAAAATGGTTAATCGTGGTCATGGAGAGGGCGGTTGCGCCTAATAATCCGGTGGTGATGGCGGTGATGGGGGATAAGGATAATTTAATCATGGTGTACTCCTTGCAATGATTGTGGGTTTGTTCTTGACTTTCAATTTGACGCTCCCATCGCTAAAAGCGAGGGATTCCCTGTTCAACCAGTTACCTTATCTACTAAGTTCTCACCTAATAGACAGTGGGTAGTCTGTCCGAGGGCTTAAATTCCTGTCCGCCCGACAGTATTGACTCTACGAAGTATGGTAGGGGGGGATCATGACCAGAAAATGACCATGTAGGGGCGAAAAATTTTTCGCCCCTACTTTTTCACCCCTAGATTGTTGACACTTAGACGGATTCAACCGGAGGTTTGAGGCGGGGGAGAGCGATCGCCACCGTTGTCCCTTGCCCCAGTTCACTGGTAATGCGTAACTTGCCCCCGTGAACCCTAATAATATGTTGGGCGATCGCTAACCCCAAACCAAAGCCATGGCTGGTTCCCGGTTGGACGCGATAAAACTGTTCACACACATGGGGCAATGCCTCCGCAGGAATCCCCCGCCCCGTATCCCTCACCTCCAGAATCACATCATCAGGAGCGGGAATCACCCCCAATTGCACCGCACCGGGGGCGGGGGTGTAGCGGCAAGCATTGGTGAGGACATTGGTCACGGCCTGTCCCAACAAAACCCCATCCCCTGAAATAATCAAGGGTTCATCGGGCCAATGGGTTTGAAAGGTTAAACCGGCATCCGTGGCCTGTTGTTGCCCGGTGCTGGCCCATTGCATCAGCCAAGATCGCAAATCAAGGGCGGTAAAGGGGACAGCCTCAGGATTGCCCTCCTGTCGGGCTAACCACAGCAATTGCTGTACCAATTCGCTCATTCGTTTAGTGAGGGCGACAATTTTGGTGAGGCGTTGGTGTAATGCCTGTGGTTGGGGGTCTGCCTCTGTCCAGTCCGCCAAATCCATCAGGGCTACCTGGGCATTGCTGAGAATCGCTGCTAAGGGGGTGCGGAGTTCGTGGGAAGCATTGGCAGTGAAGCGCTCTAACTGGTTGCAAACCGTCGTCAGTTGACGATTGGCGGCTTGTAAATGGGTGGCTTGGGTCGTTAGTTCTCCTTCCAGTTGCCAAAAGAGATGTACCGCTAGCGCTGTTCCCACTAACCCCAACCCCCCCGCAATCCAAAGCACTTGCCAAGTAATTTGGCGGTATTGGTCTTGGTGCTGTTGGCGATCGCGCAAAAGTTGCTCTTCCACCGCAGCAAACTGATCAATGGCCTGGCGGGTGTTGTCCATGGCCGCTTTCCCCTCATTAAGCCAATCGTAGAGTTCCACCACCGCCACCATCCTTTCCTCAGATTGCCCCTGTTGTTTGAGTTCCTGCTGTAACATCACCTTTTGTTCCAACAAGGCCAGGGTTTCCTGGACTTCGGTATGGATAATCTCCATCTGGGCAAGTTGGGCGGGGTTATCCTGTACCAATTGTTCGAGACGGGCAAGGGAGGGCGGAATCACTCGGCGGGCTTTGTGATAGGGGGTTAAAAATTCTTCCCGTTGGGTGAGGCCATAGCCCCGCATTCCGGTTTCTGCATCAATGAGAGCATTAAGTAGTCGCTTCGATTCAAGGCGCACCACCTGGGTATGTTGTACCCACATTTCATCTTCTGTGAGGCTCATTTTCAACCAAGCCACGGCGATCAAACTGGTGATCAGGCAAACAATGGGGATGGCGATAATTGTCCCGCCCCTAACCCGCACCGGGAGCGTTTGCCAAGGGGTGAGTTGAAACCGTTTCATGGTGCTGAGGGGGGCTGAAAACAATAGCCCATACCGTAAACCGTAGTAATCCAATCTTCTACACCCAAGACCCGCAAGCGTTGACGCAAGCGGCGCATTCGGGAGGCGATCGCATTACTTTCCGGGATAGCATCCCAAGTCCAGAGGGCCTGCTCTAACTGACCATGGGTTAAGACTTGGCGGGGATGACGCATCAAGTATTCCAAGAGTTGAAATTCAGCGCTTTTGAGTGGCACCTGGGCATCGTGGTAGCACAGTTGGAGCGTATCAAGGTGTAACTGGAGGGCGGCCACTTGGAGGGTATCTCCACACCAGTGGGGCGATCGCCGCCGTAAAGCCCGCACCCGCGCCAACAACTCCGCCACATCCACCGGCTTCACCAGATAATCATCTGCCCCTGCATCTAAACCTTGAACTTTATCGGCGGTGGTGTCTTTGGCAGTGAGGAGGAGGATGGGGGTGGCCTGCTGGGCATGGCGTACCTGACGACAAAGGGTGATGCCATCGGTGCCGGGTAACATCCAATCGAGAATGAGTAGGTCGTAGGTTTGATCGCTGAGTAACTGTTGGGCGATCGCCCCATCCCCCACACCATCGACAAGATGCCCCGAACGCATCAACGCCGTTTGCAGAGGTTCTCGTTGTTCTGGGTCATCTTCCACCAGCAAGATCCGCATTTTGGATGACTTTCTCGCTCATTCTTGGGTAAAAGTTGGTGATGGGGATTAGCCCCATGGGGTCAATATCCCTGTTATAGCACGAGCCAAGGGGGTTTAGTTTTGCCATCTCTAGAACTAAGGCGGAGCGGACTTCAGTCCGCACTACAACCAGAGTTGGGAGTCGGGAGAGACGAATTGGATCATTTTCGGTAAGATTGGGTGAGTTTTCGGCTTCTCCTAGTTAACCTCGATAATCCGTGAAAAAATCTGACTCTCCCTTAAACGGCATTTGGCTGTTTATGATTCTCGCCTCCACCTGTGTAGCAGCCTTAAACGGCACCATGTCAGAACTGACCGAGGCCGTCTTTGAATCGGCAGCTAATGCCGTTACTTTGGCCATTGGTTTAATCGGTGCGCTTGCCCTGTGGTTGGGCATTATCCGAGTGATTGAAGTGGCTGGACTGATGACTGTGATTGCCCGTCTCATTCGTCCCCTGATGTTGCGTCTTTTCCCAGAAGTCCCCCCCGAACATCCGGCCATGTCCGCCATGATTTTGAACATGGCCGCCAATGCCTTGGGGTTAGGCAATGCCGCCACCCCCATCGGGTTAAAAGCCATGACGGAACTGAATCGCCTCAATCAGGAACCCGGTACGGCTACTAATGCCATGTGTCTGTTTTTGGCGATTAACACCTCGTCCGTCACGATTTTACCCATTAGTGCGATCGCCGTTCGAGCCTCCGCCGGAGCCAGCAACCCCGGAGCCATCGTCCTCCCCTCCCTCATCGCCACCATTTGTTCCACCACCGTCGCCATCATCGCCGCCAAACTCCTCGCCAAGCGCAGCACGGAAACCATCCCCCCCTCCCCCCCACCGGAATCAGAAGCCAATGCCACCCCAGAACAAGAAACTAGCCCTGACACTCCTCCCCTTAATCCCCCCGGTTTAAGCGGACGGCTTATCTTTGGCAGCTTAATCATTCTCTTCTTCGTCGCCATCATCTATCGCCTCACCGTTGAAGGTACCCCCACCTTAACCAGCACTCAGTTTATGGAAGGTATCTCTAACTGGTTATTACCCATGATTATCTGTAGCCTGTTACTCCTAGGCTACTTCCGAGGCGTAAAAGTCTATGAAGCCGTCACCGAAGGCGCAAAAGAAGGCTTTGAGATTGCCGTTACCATCATTCCCTTTCTCGTCGCCATTTTCGTCGCCATTGGAATGTTTCGCTCCAGTGGCGCCCTAGACATGATGACCACCCTCATTTCTCCCGTTACCAACCTCATCACCCTCCCCGCCGAAGCCCTACCGATGGCCTTAATTCGTCCCCTCTCCGGTGGGGGTGCTTTTGGCTTAATGTCGGAAATTGTCAACAACGACCCCGATAGTTTTGTTTCCTATCTCGTCTCGACTATGCAAGGTTCCACCGAAACCACTTTTTATGTCATGGCCGTATATTTCGGCAGTGTCGGGGTTATGCGCACTCGTCACACCCTCCCCGCCGCTTTATTAGCCGATTTAACCGGAATTTTAGCCTCTTTGCTCATTTGTCGCCTAACGTTTTAGGAATTGGGAGGATGAGCGTTGTAGAGTCCTTCATCCTCTCACTTTCAATCCTTTCCTCTAGTATTGTTTCCCCCAGAGTCCTCACAATCGACTTTTCTTTTTTCCATTCACAATTACCCTTTCGTTAATTAGTTTTCCAGTATGTCTCAACCTTGGATATTCTCCAGCCTTAAATCCGCCTTGACCCTGAGTTTAATCGCGGCTCTCGGAGGCTTAGGAGCCTGTGAACAACTGCCCAATCTTGTGATTAACGTCTCCCCCTCCTCCTCCGAAAACGAAGTTCTGCCTGTTGGGGAGGAAAATCCCAATCCAGTTCCCGTATCTGCCGCCGCCTCACCCCCAGCCCCCTCCCCGTCCAATCCCACAGCAATCAAACAGGAGTTACAACGCCTCAAAAGCCGTCGCTGTGAAGAGATCCCAGAACGGAATATTGGAGCTGTGTTGTACTCACTTTGTCTGGATACCAGTGTTGGGGGAAGAACTCGGATTTTATCGGCTTCTTCCTCTATCCCCGGTGAACAGACAGGAGCAATCTACTGGTTTCGAGACGATGGGGAATTTTACGCCTTTGAGCAGATTCTGCCCGAGGGAACCACGTTTTTTGTTCTCCTAGATGACCAAGAAACCATGATCCAACTGGGACCACAAGGGCAAGTGGACAGTATTCGCGATCGCAGCGAATGGCAAGACCTCATGGAACACTCCCGGGAAGCCATAGCTCTCATTCAGCAAGAATTAGGCATGGGCGCGGTGAGGGCGGCTGGCAGTCCCCCCGTGGGAAGCTTGCTGGTGGCAGGTCAGGGCGGAGACTTTAATCACCGCACCCTCACCTTAACTGTGCCTCAATCCGACACCTCACGCTCTATCCGGGGTGGGGCTGCCCGTTGGTATGATCTCCATTTAGCGACTATGGTAGCCCTGACGGCAGATCACTACTGTAATCATCAGTCCACCCGGGGGGTATATTTCAACTATCGAGCCGATGGGGGGGATGTATTTATGGGGCAGGTGTTTATTAGTTGCCCCGAAGCCCGTTCTATTATGGATCGTTTCGGCCGGGAAGAAGAGGCTTGGGTGATGTTAGACCGCCCAGATGTGGATGGGGACAGCATCCACTATGAAATCCCCAATTTCACGGATACCAAAGCCCGTGAGTTTCAAAGAACCATTGTTCGCCAACTGATTCCCGAATGTATTGAGTCTGGGGGGCAACAGTTTTGTCCGGGCGATCGCTATTAGATGGGGTGCAATCTTGACCCGTTCAGCATGAATGTCCTCAATCCCTTGTTCCCTGTTCCCTAGCCCCACGAGTAGAGTTATATGCCTAACGGCACGCTTCGCGTACAGCAAGCCCTATCTAACAGTGTTAAAGCCATATTCACGGATTGACCCCTTGCTGTTGCCAGAGATTGCCCTCATCTAACCAAAAAAGCCAACGATTTTGGGGATCCCCTCGTAACTCCAAATGTTCCACCCGTTGGGGACTCAAACACAATAGGCAAAAGGTGGGGAGGGGGATCTCTGGGGAGGGGGGAGGGGGGCGAAAAGCTTCGGGATTTGGCTCTCGGGGGGCTTTGGGAGTGGGCCAAGCAAATTGGAGACGGGCGGCATCGCTGAGACTTTGCCACGTCTCTAAGCGCAGTTGTTGCCCTGTGGCATGGGGATAATGGTCATCGATCATTTGAACGGGGTTAGCGACGCATTCCCCCACCTCGGAACAGGTGGAGGTCAAGGAGCGGCAGGGTCTTAATCGTCATAGCCCTGATTCTCGATGTACTGTTTCAGGACAGACAGAGGAGCGCCACCACAAGAGATGGCGCTAAATCCACGCCTTGATGTCGGCTTCTATCTCATCAGTTATGACAGGATGCTGGTATTTCGTGACGAATACGATATGCACCTTAAGCAAGGCGACACTGCGAGAAAACGACCTGAGCTTATTTGCCATCTATCAATACTTTCAACCAAAACAAAATATTGTCACTGTGATATTATAAGGGCATGAAAGTCAAAAAGCCTGCCAAGATTATTCGCACTGACAAATGGGCATTAAACCCAACCGCTGAACAGCGTCATCTGTTTGGCGAGACGGTGACTGTCTATCGTCGGGTGTGCAGATATTTGGTCGGCATTATCTTGACCCACTGGCCCGAGTTAGGGGTTTTATCGCCGGATGAACAAATCCCCGCCGTAGAGCGGTTGATGCACGCTACGGCGAAGCGACCTGTCGTGAAGTATCCGACCATCAATCGGGTGTTTCACAAATTTCCGAGCTACTACCGCAGGTCTGCAATTAGCTTCGCCATAGGGCAAGTTAGCAGCTACATGACTCGGCATCGCGACTGGCAGAGTGGTCTATCTCGCCAACGACGGGATGCCAAGCCACCCATACTCAATGCTGATGCTGGCTGTTATCCGGCTCTCTACAAGGGACAGTGCTACAAGCTGCATGGCTACGATGGGGTTGAGATTAAGGTGTTTACGGGGTCTGACTGGATTTGGACAACGGTTGAGATCAGTGGACTTCGAGAACGCCATGAGATACCCGGCAACAAGATGCTGTCGCCATCTCTGATCTTTAACCACAAAGCCTGTCATCTATCAGTTCCGTTTCACTGTGTTCCTCCGAAGCGGAAGCCAGATGAAAATGTTGTTGCCGTTGACCTAGGCATCAATACCACAGCAACCGTGACAGTCGTGACGTTCGGCGGTACTGTAATCCATCGTGAGTTCATTCACCCTGGAAGAGACATAGACCGTCGAGACAAGCGGCTCAAGTCCGTTTCTAGGCGGGCTTCTAAGACGATGGGTAAAGGTGGAAAACTGCATAAAGGGTTTTGCGCCAATACCTATCACAAATGCCAGAACATCAACAACCAGATTAGCCACATCGTTGCTAAACGGATTGTCCAGATTGCCAGTGAGTTCAACTCAGAGGCAATCGTCTTCGAGAACCTGAAAGGTTGGAAGGCGACAGGTGGGCGGAAGCGCTCGAATCTGCGTCAACGCTTTCATGGTTGGCTCAAGGCAAAAATTCGCGACTATACCGAAATGAAGTGGCGAGAGGCGGGCGGCAAGGTGATTGATGTCGTTGCCGCTTATACCTCGAAGCTGGCCTACGATGGCTCTGGCATAGTTAAGCGTGATTCTAAAAATTACGCACTCGCCAAATTCTCCTCTGGCAAGCGATACAACGCTGACCTGAATGGTTCTAGCAACATTGCCGCTAGGGGCATTATTAAGCTCACGCGCAGAAATGACCGTGAGGGCTGTTCCAGCCAACGTTCTGGAGGGTCGCCTAGAAGCTGGGCTTGTCTGTGTGATCTCTGGACTGAGGATAGTCTGAGATTAGCATAGGACACCCCCACCTCGGCTTACTAGGTGGGGAGAGCTTCATTAGAACCGAAAAGGCGGAATTGTTCACGAGTTTGGCTGAAATACCAGCAAATTTCACCCCAAGGGGAATGGTGCAATTGTTGGAACTTCTCACTACGGGAGTCGGTAATGATTTTGAGAGCATTTCCTTGGGGGGTAAAGCCTCGAAAAACGACAGTCCGATTGGCGGGATACCCGTCTGGGGTAATGGTGGCCAGTTGGAGGTAGCGGGAGAAGGGCTGGCTACGATTACGATGGAGGGCATGGGATAAAGGCGATCGCCAAGGGGCAAGAGCATTAGACATGGGGCTGATAATTAATCATTGATTTAGGCGGATAGGATCTGACACAGCGCGAACTACAATGTGGTAGGGGTTATCCTTGCCCTGAGTTCCATACAATAGGGTGGGCATCCCCCTGATGTGGGAATCCCTGCGACCATCTGGGATGGACGCTGGAGGATGTCAAGCTGTTCTGGATTTTAGTCCTTAAAACTACTATGTGCCGTAACTTTAACGCTTTCCTGAGTCCCGTCAAAATTGAACACTTGTTTTTTACCAAAAATCCAGAAACGGGGCGTTATGATATCCGTCCTCGTGATGTCATTCAGGCGGATTTACAAGACCGGATTCATTATGCAACAGCTTTAGCCGAAGATTGTTCTAAGAAAAGCACCAAGGCGGGTTATGATGCGGCGGGAATGGCGATCGCATCCATTCCCCTTGACCCCATTTTTCACCTCCTCGCCCAGCACCCCCAAAACAATGGCGGATTGGCTGTGGGGGAAATGCAGGAGATTGTCACCCAAATTCAAGGGCAAGTAGAAACAGGGGTAAAAGTCGCCCGAGATGGGGGAGACTTGTTGAAAACTTGGGACACCCTTCTCCATCGCATTGCACCGGAGAACCATGAATTTATTACCAACTGGGAAACCCATGTGCGCCAAGCCTCTCAGGGGGATATGTATTCCGAAAGCAACGCCCACCCCCATCAAGAATTGTGGGCCAGCGAGAAGATTCGGCTGTATCAGGTCACGGAACAAGGCGAGCTATTTTTTGCCGAAGGCGATCGCACCCTTAGCCCCAGTTTATTCTCCGACACCCACAACGGCGACATCAACGACGCCGCCCGTTATAAACGCTTTCTCACCTACGAAGGATTCCGCTTCTCCTCCAACTCCGACTCCTGCGTAGAACCTGCCCTCAAACGCTTTATCTACGAACATTTGCGCGCTCAACAACTCCCCGGCGCGCTCCATCGTCTCGCCTACGTTGACCCCGATTATTTAAACCAAGATACCGCCGTTGTCGATAGTAGCGGGCATATTGGCTATTATTACCTCGGAGAACCCTTTGCCCATAAAACCCTCCGAGTTACCTTAGAAGGCAAAAAAATCACCTTCCGTCAAAGTACCGGACAAGAAATTCAAACCTTTATTCAACAGGGTTTTTTACGCGATGATGACTATTCCACCGCCTCCGAAAAAATCCAAGAACTCTTAACCTTAACCCAACAACTCACCGAAGCTGGAGCGCAACAAGTTACCATTGCTTCAGCCTTAGTCGCCCGAATTTTAGAATATTCTAACCCCAAAAACAAGTTCACCTTTCAATCCTTTACCCCCCTCGGTAAGCCCGACCAAGCCTTACTGAGTGGTGGCACCTATAATATGTTACGCGGCGGAACAGAACGGGGTGGAGAAGAAGGCGGGGAACTGATTTTTTATCGTCCTAAACCTTACGATTTACGCAACTATAACCGAGTGGCATTTCTTTCCGCTTCTGAAGAAAATGCCATCAAAGAGCAAGTTATTTTGCTTAAATCTGAATCGGTTTATACAGAAAAAATCGAAGTAGCGGAAAAAGTCGCTCAAGAATTGGGCTTTCTTTCCGGTTTACGAGCCACAGCTTACATCACCGAAGGGGTTGCACCGATTTATGATGTATTACCTGGGGAAATTGTAGAAGTCACCCCCGATGGAAATGTACGGATGTTTAATATTTACCGAGGGCAAGAAATCCCCTTAGTGAGTATTGAAAAACAGAAAAAAGAAGAATTTATTAGTGCCACAACCTTCCGAAAAGAACGCCTTGCTCCTCTCAAAGTTTTTAAAATTGAATACCGCAATTTAAACAATCAAATAATTCCCTGTCCTTACAACAAGTATGGGGAAGAAATTATTGTAATTCAACCTCTAGCCTTACGGAAAAACACCGAAAAACTATTCTTTAAAACCCCCGACGGAAAAGTAAAAGTCCGAAGCGGAGAACAGGGAATCGGTTTAGTCATGGGAACAGAACATGAGGAACTCCGACTCCATCGAATTAAGCAAATTAATCAAATCCTCACCGGAGCAGCAGGGACTTCTTTTTTAATTAATATGATTGCCGGGAATGTAGCCCGTAAACTCTGTTTAAATACCCTGCCTGTGGTCAACTTAGATGGCTTTACCGGGTCAGATACCATTCCCCCTTCCGTGAGTGATAAAACCCTGTTTCTGGCTAATTCCAACTCCGGGGGAACATCCGATACCATTAAACTCACCCATGAGTTAGCCAGTCTTCCCTCAGTAGTCGAACGAATTGAACAAGAAGTAAATCGACGAGATCCCATGTTAGGGGAGGTCATTGTGGCTAAAGCCCGTTTAGCCGAGATTAAAACCTATTTAAAACCAGACACTAAACGGCAAGATTTACCCCAACATTTACAGGATTTTATTGCCCAATATACCCCTTGGATTTATGTAGTGACCAACATTGAAGCCAGCGCATTAGGAAATATTGGGCGGGGCTTAGATGGGGTGATTCAGCCTGCGGCTGGAGCCGGAATTACGAACTTACCAGAAGAGGAATGTGTCGGGTCTACCTTTGCGGCAATGGCATCCTTACAATGGCAATTAGCCCTACACACTTATTTAGGAGAAATTCGGGGGGATATTTCCCCAGATTATGCCTCCCAAGTCTATGCAGAATTAGCCCAGTTACCTGATGTAGTGGAAACCATTGTCAGCGACACGCGGTTAATTGCTGAAATTGAACAGATGTGTGATGAATTAGTAGGGGGAAACTTCGATTTTGTCTATACAGGCTATTTAGATGGAGTGCCAGAAGAACAAGCCCACAAAGCCGCCGAAATGATTCAGGAAATGTTTGCCGGGTGGCATTTTTTCCAGTTCCAACATGGCAAATATGCCCACATGAAGCGACGCACTCGCCACACTCTGGGGTCAATTTTAGGCCACAATGCGCCGCCTCCTTCTTGGCCCTTTTTCAATGCCCGGGCGATTAAATCCGCCAGTGAAATCGGTCCCCGGGTCGCCACTTCCTTCTTTATTGCCCACGAAAGCGATCGCGAAACCTTACAATCCATCCCCGATTATGCCCCCGACTACGTTTTTACCTACCCGGCCGATAGCATTGTGTTATATCCCTTTCAGGTCATTATTGTCAGTCATTTAATCTCCTATTTCTGGGGGCTGAAAAAGAAAGAGTTAGCACGCAAAATTGAAGGCTGGAATCAGCCCTTTGTGGATTTATTATGTCAGGTTTCCCCCCAAGGGGTAGAGATGCCCGAGGGATTACGTCAACAAGTCGCCCAACAAGCCCAACAGGTCTTACAGGAGTTTATCCAATTCTACCAAACGACTCATTATTTCGACCGGATAGAAGGACAGCGCCGGGAAATTATTTTAAATAATTTGTCGATTTTAGCAGGGGAAAACGCCAGTTACGAAATGGGGCAAGAAGTTGGGGGCTTTTTTCATAGTTCGCCCCACAAAGTGTCCGTAAAGGTGCAGCGTCAAATGGCAGAATCTCCCAATGATGAAACCTATTTAGCCGTGTTAAAAGACTTGGCGTTAGAGTTGAGTAATGGGGAACAATCGAAACAGTTAGCCGATCATTTCTTAATTGATGAGTTTGGGGCAACTATGCCCACGCAAATTGAAATTGAACGACCTCATGGACGGAAGCGTAAGGTGTATGAAAGTGATTATTTAGCCGAGTACGAAGGATTAGGCACATTTTATGATGTAGAACCCGTACATCCGCCGAAAATTGCTAAAGCCAAAAAAGGATGGTTATAGACCTAGATTTTAGATAGGGTGTCCCGTCTTTTCACCCGATAGCTTTAGTTAGTAAAATTGTAGTGATTCACCAGTTGCCTCGTACCCCAGAAACTCCATCCTTAAGAGTCTTAGGACGGGGCAAAGTTCAAACTCAAGCGATTGAGGAACTAGAAGTCTTATCACCGGATAATCCTTGGCGAGCCAATGCTTTAATCCTGCTCAATCGCTTAAAAGCTCATTTAGAAACAAACCTCAATCCAAATATAGTCTTGCCTCATCAATTATTAGAAAACCCCCACCATGTTGGGTTGCGCTATCGCTCCACCCAACCTACGGGGCTAAGTATTTTACTGCAATGTTGCGTTGAAAGCCCCATCCCCTTGTGGGTGGGGAACTTCAACTCATGAATTAACGATTCTCCCGACGAGAAGCGGTGAATGTTTGAGAGGGTAATAACTGACCTTCTCCCAAAATCTGAATACTATCTGAGGCCATTTGAATCTGTACCGACTCACCTATCGCGAAACAGTCTAAATTGCTGCGATAAATATTCTGCCGTCGTACAACAATCGTACTTTGAGGAGTGAGGCGAATGACAAAACGGGTATCTGTGCCTAAATAGACTACTTCTGTTACAATTCCGGCTAAACAGGGCTGATCTAAATAATGGGCGGGGTGAATGGTGGCTTTTTCTGGGCGAATGACTAAGGTGACAACTTTCCCTACGGGAAAGGTTTCGGAACAAGGGATGGAAATGGGTAGGGTTTCATCGACTAACACTACGACACCCCCACTATCTTGTTCAATGACTCGACCGACTAAAAAGTTACTTTCCCCAATGAAGTCGGCCACAAATCGACAGTTGGGTTGTTCGTAAATTTCCGTTGGAGTGCCAACTTGTAAGACTTTTCCCTCTTGCAATACGGCAATCTGATCGGACATGGTAAGGGCTTCTTCTTGGTCGTGGGTGACGTAGATGAAGGTAATGCCTAGCTGTTGCTGCATATGCTTCAGTTCAAGCTGCATTTCCTTGCGCAGTTTGAGGTCTAGGGCTCCAAGGGGTTCGTCAAAGAGGAGGACTTGAGGCTGTTTGACGATGGCCCGGGCTAGGGCGACTCGTTGCTGTTGCCCTCCGGAAAGTTGTCGGGGGCGACGATCTTCTAGTCCGTTCAAGCGTACTAATGCTAAGGCATCTCCGACGCGGGTGCGGATTTGTTGCCGGGGGAGATTTTCCATTTCTAGACCAAAGGCCACGTTTTCAGCGACGGTTAAATGGGGAAAGAGGGCGTAGTTTTGGAAGACGGTGTTCACGGGACGATGAAAGGGGGGGCGATCGCGCATTTGTTCCCCCTGTATATAAACCTCCCCCGTCGTGGGCAATTCAAACCCCGCAATCATCCGTAAAATCGTTGTTTTCCCACAACCTGATGGCCCCAGCAAGGAAAAAAACTCCCCTTCGGGAATCTGTAAACTCACCTGATGAACGGCCCGAAATTCTCGCTTATTCTTGCCTAGAAAGACTTTGCTAACCCCAACTAATTCCACTGCATTCATTAGAATTCACCCCTTGCGCGTCACTCCAAAACGGCTCAATGCTTGACGAATCACCGTTATTCTTAACATTCCCTATTTTCAGGGAAAAATATAGCCCAACGTTAGTTTTTCTGAGTCTTTGCCGTTTCAGCTTCCGATGGCTACTTTCAACTCCGTCCAAATATCATCATAAAGTGCCGTATCTCGCCCTAAGTCTCGGGCATATTCCAGACGCTCTAAGGTTTCATCTGGGGGGTAAATGCCCGGATTGGCTAAGTCTGCTTCATCAATCAAACCTTGTTCAATGGCCGCTTTATTGGGAGTGCCAAACTTCACGTAATTAGAAATGGCTGCCCCAATTTCTGGTTCTAAAATGAAATTAATAAAGGTTTCTGCCAGTTCTTTATGGGGGGCATCTTTAGGAATAGCTAGATTATCCGTCCAAATAATCGCCCCTTCTTTCGGGATCACATAACGAATGTTTTCGTTTTCTTCCATCACTTGAAATACATCCCCACTCCACTCTAAAGCAATATCAACCTCGCCTTGATCTAATAAATCTTGTCCCGTATCTGGGGCAAAAGTAGCCACGACAGACCGATGTTCAACCAGAAAGTCTCGTGCTTCTTCTAATTCTTGCCGATTGGTAGTATTCGGGCTATACCCTAACATAATCAACACTGACCCTAACATAGCGCGGGAGTCTTCCATTAATGCTACACGCCCCCGGTATTTATCATCAAAAATCTCCCGCAAGGATTTAATTTCTCCCCCAGTCGCTTGGATATTATAACCAATGCCAAAAGTCCCCCACTGATAGGGAACGCTGTATTTATTGCCCGGGTCAAAGGGATTATCTAAAAACCGAGGATCTACATTTTTTAGGTTGGGAATATTATCATGATTAAGTTCCTCTAATAACCCTTGATTTGCCATACTTTCTACATAATCATCTGTGGGTACAACAATATCATAACCGGGGTTGCCGGGCTGAATTTTAGCTAATAAGGTGTCATTACTATCATAGGTGTCATATTGAACCCGAACATTAAATCTTTGCTCAAATTCTCTGACTACATCGGGATCAATATAGGTAGACCAATTATAAACATTCAGGACGTTACTAGCGCGGCTTAATTGACCGTCAGAAGTTCCGGGACGATTGGCGGCACAAGCGACGGGAAATGTCACCCCGATGATGAATAATAGGACTAAAATGAGCAGTCGTTTCATAGGCTTTCCCTCGCTAGTAAAACACTGATTGTTATAAAATTTTCTTTAGTGTAGCTTAGGTTGTGTCGAACGGTTGACTTTTGGCGATATTTTTTAAATTTTGTTGCAATCAAGGGTTAGGTTTTCTGGCGTTGAAGGGCTAGGGAGGAAACTAGAATAACTAAGGATGCCACTAACATGAGGGTAGAAATGGCATTAATGGCTGGGGTGACAGATAATTTAATCATGCCGTAGATGAAAACGGGGAGTGTTGTTGCTCCTACTCCAGCTGTAAAAAAGGTAATAACAAAATCATCAAGGGATAGGGTAAAGGCTAATAATGCTCCGCTAATAATACCGGGGACAATTAAGGGTAAGGTAATGCGGTAAAAGGTGCGCCATTCGTTCGCGCCAAGGTCTAGGGCGGCTTCTTCTAAGGTGGGATCTAGTTCAGCAATTCTGGTTCTGACTATGACGGCGACGTAGGAAATATTAAAGGCAATGTGACCAATAATGACGGTGGGTAAACCGAGAACTAAGCGGACTCCGGTTAAGGTTTGAATTAATTGAAAGAGTAGGCTAAAAAATATGAGGAGAGAAATCCCCATTGTAATATCGGGGATAATAATGGGGAGGAAAAGTAGGGCTTCTAAGGCAGATTTTCCTTGAAATCGAAACCGTTCCATTGCTAGTCCGATTAAGGTTCCCATTACGGTGGCGGCAAGGGTAGAGATTCCCCCGACCCAGAGACTGTTAAATAGGGCGTTCCAGATTTGCTGTGTGGCAATGTCTGCTTGTCCGGCAACTCCTTCAAATAGGCTTTGATACCATTTCAAGGTAAAGCCTCGCCAAACGGCATTTAAGCGTGATTCGTTGAAGGAGTAAATCACGAGGATGATGATGGGTAGATAGAGAAAAATAATACTGAGAATGGCGGTAAGTTCGAGCAATCTTTGTCCAATAATTCGAGTCCATCGGTCTAGTTTTTGATTTTTTTCTAGGGAGGAAGTGATCATAGCAGTGCGTGGTAACTAGGGCAATTTACAATCAAGCATTGATTCCTATTTGCGGTCATGGTGGGTCATTGTTACAATAATTTCTGTTTTACTGCAAGTTAGGGATTAGTGATGAGGGAGGGGGTAAGTTTTCTTTTTATCTACTACACTATTGGCTACTCACTATCTGCAACGGAAGTTATTCTGTCCGAGAGACACTAGAACTGATTACTGTTTTCTGAGTTACGGAAGTAGATTAAAATGGGGACGAGAACAATGGCCATCATGACAATCGATAACACGGAACCAAAGGGCCAATTTCTCGCGCCAAGAAATTGATTTTGAACTAGGTTTCCAATCATGATGGATTTTGCGCCGCCTAAAATATCGGGGGTAATGAATTCTCCAACGGCGGGTATAAAAACGAGTAAAGATCCGGCGACAATTCCCCGAAGGGTGAGGGGAAGAACGACCCGGATTAAGGTTTTTAAATCGTTTGCGCCGAGGTCGTGGGAAGCTTCGATGAGGGAAAAATCGAATTTTTCAAGAGTGGCATAGAGGGGTAAAACCATGAAGGGTAAATAGCCATAAACTAAGCCAATACTGACGGCAAAGGAGTTAAAAAGGAGGTCAAGGGGTTGATTAATGAGGTTTAAACTTTGTAGGAGGGTGTTAATGACGCCTTCGTTGCGCAGAATGATAATCCAAGCGTAAATTCGGATTAAAAAGTTGGTCCAAAAGGGGATGATAATTAAGAGGAGTAGGGTATTTTGCCACCGGGGGGGACGGGTGGCAATGAAGAAGGCGAGGGGATAACCGACGAGGAGACAGATGGTTGTGGTGAGGAAGGCTAGATTGAGGGAACGAGTGAGGACTCCCCAGTAAATGGGGTTAATGAGTCGTTGATAGTTTTCTAGGGTGAAGACCCAACTCACTCCTCCATAGGTGCCTCGTTCAAGGAAGCTATAGAGGAGGACGATGAGGAGGGGGAGGAGGAAGAAGAGAATGAGCCAAAAGGTGGCGGGGAAGAGGAGGATGGAGAGGTTAATTTTTTGGCGGAGGGTTTGGGAGGGGGAGGGATGGGTCATGATGGCCAAGGGGGGGTAGGAAGGTTAAAGACCACCGCCAACGATGGTCACGATTTCAAGGCGATCGCCTGTTTGGATGATAGTGGCTTCCCAATACTGACGGTGCAGGATTTCGCCGTTGTACTCAATGGCAATGAGACGGGGGTTTAAGTCCAGTTGGGTCAGCAGTTGGGGGAGGGAAATATTAGCGGGACAGCTAACGCTTTCTCCGTTGACTTCTAAGGTAATCAGCGAGGTTGAACTAGACATAATGCACCGGATGTTGCAGTTGAGATAGAAAGTATTGAGTCATCAAGGTGGGTTGTTCCGCCTGCATAATAGCGCGAACAACGGCAATCCGTCGCGCTCCGGCTTTGAGAACGTCGGGTAGATTTTGGCTATTAATCCCCCCAATGGCAAACCAAGGGATAGGGCAGTTTTCGAGGGCGTGGCGGATGTATTCAAATCCGGCTGGGGCTTTGTCGGGTTTGGTGGGGGTTTCGTAAACCGGGCCAACGCCAATATAATCGGCTCCTTGTGCGATCGCCTTTTCCATTTCCCCCGGATTCGTCGTGGAACGGCCGATAATACGCTGGGGGCCTAACAGTTGACGCGCTAGGGCAATGGGGGCATCTTGTTGACCTAAATGTACCCCGTCAGCCTTGACCGCTAGAGCTAGATCAATCCGATCATTGACAATAAATAAAGCCCCGTATTGATGGCACAATTGACAGAGTTTTTGCGCTTGGGTAAAACGCACCGTATCATCGGCATTTTTTTCCCGATACTGCACCAACGTTAACCCCCCTTGCAAGGCCGCCTCAACCACGGCGAATAGATTCCCAGAAGGGGAAGTCACCAGATACAAGGCTGATTTTTCCAGCAGATAATGACGTTTCTTGCCCAAAAGCTCACTTTCTAAGCTATACACCTCATAGCGCATCTGTTTACAACGGGCGGCCATTTGGGTGTTGTAGAGTTTGGCATACTCCTCCAGAACCCGTAAAGCCTCTTGAACGCGGCAGAGATTGACTTGGAGTAGGTGTTCAATGTCAGTCCGTTCTACTTCTTGGGGATGGGTGAGGTGGGTTCCAGGATCGCCGGGGGTGTCTCTCGCTTGGCGCAACTCACTACTGTGCCATTGTCCGAGTTGTTGACGCATTTGTTTACAGAGTTGGGTCAGGTCGCTATCATTCAACCCGAAACGGCACCACTCCTCAATAATACGCAGACCCTCACGCGCTCGGTCTAGGTTAGCATCTAAAATGCGGTAAATGGCTTGACTATTACTCAAGGGGGGTTGGTTTTGTTCTCCCATTATGTTTGATTGAAGTTTTGCACTTTCAGAGTATATCAAGTTAACTTGTTGTCTTTGCACCCCGATTCACTATGCCCTATAGTCTCGTTTTGAACCTGACTCCCACCTCTCCCATTTACCCCAATTTCCTCCAAGGGAGACACTTCCACGCGCTCTTTCTCAACTTAGTCCAAGCGGTGGATCCCGAACTGTCTGCCCATCTCCATGAGTCCGCCGCCCATAAGCCCTTTAGCCTCAGTCCCTTACAAATCCAATCGCCGAGAAAACTGCCCCTGCAATGGCAATATAAAGACCTTATCCCCCCCGGAACACCCTGTTGGTGGCGGGTGTCGCTGTTGGATGATGGGTTATTCAAACGCTTAACCCAACTCTGGTTAAATCTCAATCCTGAACGGCCGTGGCATTTGGGCCCGGCGGATTTAAAAATTACCAGTATTCTCGGCACTCCCCAACCCCAACAACCTTGGTCTAATGCTTGTTTGTATGAACAACTCTATGAACAGGCCTCGGAGGATAATAAAATTTTGGCCTTTTCTTTCGCTACACCGATGGCTTTTCGTCAAGGAAAATATGACACGGCGTTTCCTTCGCCGGAGTTGGTGTTTAACAGTTTACGCAGTCGTTGGAATAAGTACAGTTCGGTTCCCATTGAATCTCTCAATTTGGAGGCCATTTTTCCCAGTTTTTTTGAGGTTCACAGCGAGATGGTTAATGATGGGCGGACTAAGTTTATCGGTTGTGTGGGGAGTTTAACCTACCGGATTTTCGGCTCGTTGGATGCCCAAGAGATCAGGAATTTTAACGCTTTGGCAGATTTTGCCCTCTATGCGGGGGTAGGCCGTAAAACGACAATGGGGATGGGGATGGTGCGCCGATTGGAGACGGGGGCTAAATCTGCTTAAATGGGATCTGTGAGTTTGAGGGCAATACTTTGTCTAAGGAAGTAGAAGGCGGTTCAACGCAACGAGCCGTTTTTTGTGATTTTGATGGCACGATTACGGCTGTGGAAACGTTTGTGGGGATGTTAAAGGAGTTTGCTCCAAAACAGTCGGCGATTATCTTGCCTCAGATGTATGCAAGGACGTTAACGCTACGGGAGGGGGTGCGGCAACTGTTGGAGTCGATTCCGACTACTCGTTATCAGGCGATGTTGGAGTATGGGGATGATAAACCCTTGCGGCCGGGTTTGCCGGAGTTGTTGCAGTTTTTAGGGACTCAGGGGGTGCCGTTTCATGTGGTGTCTGGGGGCTTGCGGGGAATGGTTGAACGGGTTTTGAGTCGGACAAGGGTGGGGGAAATGCCTATAATAGAAGGTGTGGCTTCAATTACGGCCCTAGAGGTGGACGCCATTCCGGGTCAAGCTTTTTTAACGGTTCCGGTTCAGCGTTTTGAGGCGGGTTCGGAATTGGTGGCGAAAGTGAAGGTTATGGAAGAGTATGGGGCCGGGGAACGGGTGGTGATTGGGGATTCTCTGACGGATATTAATATGGCATTGCAGGCGGATCTGGTGTTTGCTCGCGATCGCCTAATTGATTACTTGGAGCAAGAACAAAAGCCCTATATTCCTTGGCAGGATTTTCTGGAGGTGCGCGATCGCCTAGCTGAACGATGGGGGGTATCATGACAACAACAGCAACAGTTCGAGCCGATTTAGTGACCTCAGCCCAACAATTTTATCAGTTAGGCTGGATGTTAGGCACGGCCGGGAATTTATCGGCGAAAAACCCCGACGGGAGTTTCTGGATTACCGCTAGTGGCAAGGCAAAAGGCCGTCTCAGTGAACAGGATTTTGTGCGACTTGCTCCCCACGGACAGGTTTTAGAAAGCCCTCTGCCGGAGAATCGCCCCTCGGCAGAAACCAGCATTCATCAAGCGATTTACGACCTATTCCCCGAAGCTCAAGCTTGTTACCATGTCCACTCCGTGGAGGCCAATTTAGTCACCCAATTTTGTGAGGGAGACAGTTTAACTTTACCTCCCCTAGAAATGATTAAAGGGTTGGGGATTTGGGAAGAAAATCCTCAAGTTTCTCTGCCTGTGTTCGAGAATTATCTAGATGTGCCGAAAATTGCCCAGGCCATCCGCGATCGCTTTTCGGTTTCCTGTCCCGAAGTCCCAGCCCTCCTCATTCGTCATCACGGAGTCACCGTCTGGGGAACTTCCCCCACAGAAGCTCACAATCGCGTGGAAATCGCGGAATATTTATTCCGCTATATCGTCGCCCTAGGTTAGATATATCCCACCCTGTCTTAATTTTGGGGGATTTAATGTTATGAATAACAATTCACTGAGTGCAAGAATTGCTGCACAATTCTATCTAAACTATCAAGAACAGTCTTTTCTTCCTTCCCTTAAACCTTCCCTCTCTAGTCAAGAACTCTACCAGAACTTGACAGGCATCATGGCAGATCATCAAGTTAATATTTCCCAGCGCGAAGCCCGAAATAAACTGTTCATTGATATGGTGATTCGTGGGGTTTGTAATTACTACCGAGATCATTTAATCCTCTGGCATCACGTCACCACCGATGATAATTTTACCCAACCCATGATTCCCAGTTACATTGTGGCGAGACGTTCCCCCTTACAAGGAAAAACGGTTTTTGATCAGCCTTATTTACTCCTTTGTGAGGGACAAAAAGGGAATTTTGATGATGTTTGGGCGGTTTGTTTAAACAAACTGGTTAAGGTGCAACGCATCAGTCAAGGTGAATGGACACGGACTTTATTCGGCATTGTTTCCGACGGGGAAATCTGGCAATTTAGCCAACTTAAAGGGGATTTATTTATTCGAGAACCCAAGAATTACAAAACAGCCGAGTTATCTCAGCTTTTAGCAGTTATGTTTCATCTTTTTGAGAAATGCCAGCTACAAATTATCTCCAATTTTTATTGAAATTGGATGATTTTGGGTTAATTGGGTAAATTAGTTGAGTCTCGTTGTTTGTTGGGTTGTGCTGCCGCTTCACCCAACCTAGAGATCGCGAAACAATTAACAATCATTAATCATTGATTATCAATTGTTTTGTTGGGTTGCGCTGTCGCTTCACCCAACCTACAGATAGCATTCTTTATTTCAAAAGCATCTTAATATATTTCAACTTTCCTTCATAGGGTGGATAACGCAACTTGAGGTCAAACAGAAAAGACCGCGTTAAAACACTCTTATAGTGGGAAAAAGTGTCAAAGGTAGCCTTACCATGATAAGCCCCCATACCACTATCTCCTACCCCTCCGAACGGCATTTGAGGAGAGGCAATGTGCATAATGGTGTCATTAATACAAACCCCACCGGAGGAGGTTTGAGTTAACACTTGTTGTTCCGTTTTCTTGTTGGTGGTAAAGAGATACAGGGCTAAAGGTTTAGGGCGTTGGTTAATTTGGGCGATCGCATTTTCCAACGACTCGTACTCTAGAATGGGCAAAATGGGGCCAAAAATCTCGTCAGCCATGACCTCATCCTCCCATGTCACCCCATCCAACAGGGTAGGGGCAATATAGCGGGTTTCTGGCTCTGACTCTCCCCCATAAATGACCTTTTCTGGCTCAATTAAGCCCGTTAACCGTTGAAAATGCCCCGCGCTGATGATTCTGGCATAGTCAGAACTGGCGGCCGGATTTTCCCCATAAAACGCCTTAATTTGTTCCACCATTGCCTCAATTAAAGGCTGTTTAATACTAGGGTGAACCAATAAATAATCCGGGGCGATACAAGTTTGTCCAGCATTGATAAATTTCCCCCACACAATGCGCCTTGCTGTATATTCTAAGTGGGTGTCTGGGGTGACAATACAGGGACTTTTTCCCCCTAATTCAAGGGTGACAGGGGTTAAATATTGGGCGGCCGCCTCCATGATAATCTTGCCGATTTTTGTCCCACCTGTAAAGAAAATATGGTCAAATTTGTGTTGTAATAAATCTTGGGTAATTTCTTTATCACCTTCCACAACGGCGATGTATTCCGAGGGGAAGCTATTACCGAGAATTTTCGCGATGATGCTAGAGGTGTGGGGGGCGAGTTCTGAGGGTTTCAGGATAGCACAGTTTCCGGCGGCGATCGCACCGATTAAGGGTGCAATACCTAACTGAAAGGGATAATTCCAAGGGCTAATAATTAAAACCACCCCCAAAGGTTCAGCCATAATGCGACCAGAAGCAGGAAATTGGGTGATTAAAGTCTTTGCCTTTTTCGGTTTCGCCCACTTTTTAATCTGTTTCAAGCTATAGTTAATTTCTTCAATACACAGAGTTAATTCTGCGGCAATGGCTTCAAAGGATGGCTTATTTAAATCCTGTTGCAACGCTTCTAATATCTCGCTTTCGTGGGTTTCAATCGCCGCCTTTAGCGTTTTAAGCTGCGTAATCCGAAATTCAATATCTTTGGTTTTACCTGTGGCAAAAAAAGAGCGTTGTTGTTGAATAAGGTCAAGGTTAGAGGCAATAGTTAACATAGGTACAGGAATCACTAAAGTTTAGACTCGAAAGGCAAGAAAAGCGGCTAGGGGTAGACCCATGCCAGCCCAAGGTAGATGATGAGAGAAGAGAAATTAACCCACACCTCCCAATGATGATTATCCGAAAACCCCAACAATGTCGTCAAGCCAGCTAGGAAGCCTTGGGGACAGCCAAAGATGTCGCCTGTCACTCAATGGAGACACTACTATACTACTGATGACTCCCACCTCCCTAGTTGAATTGCCCCTGTCATCTCTTGTCCGTCATTGCTGGTAAAATCCAGTGTTGACGACTGACTGATTAACCGCTCACCTAAATTTAAGGTTCTGTTTACAATAGTTAATGAAAACTAATCAATCGAGGGTTATTCTGTGATATCAGAAAAATGTATAGGTCATGTCTCCCCCCATCCTGAATGACCTCAAACTGTCGTATCCTATAGCACATTTCCCCATTCTCGACCTATGCCCAATGTTGTCCTCGTTTATCCTCAAATTCCACCCAATACAGGCAATATTGCCCGAACTTGTGCCGCCACAGGAACCCCTCTCCACCTCGTCGCGCCCTTAGGATTTGAAATTAGCGATCGCCATCTCAAACGCGCTGGTCTGGATTATTGGCCTCACGTTGATTTGCACTATCACGAAAACTGGGAAACCTTCTTAAGCTATCAGCAAACTCGCACCGGGCGCCTACTCGGTTTTTCCGTCCGTGGCCGCCAAAGCTATGTAAAATATACCTTTCAAGAAGACGACTGGCTGATGTTTGGTAGCGAAACCCAAGGTTTGCCCCCCGAGATTTTGCAGCAATGCACCAGCACCCTCTACATTCCCATGACAGAAACCGGAGTACGCAGTCTCAATCTATCCGTCAGTGCCGCCGTCGCCCTTTTTGAAGCGCGGCGACAACTCGGCTACCTAGAAAAAGCCAGCATCTCTACCCCTAAAACCTAGCTTTTTCAACGGTTCTAGTCCTCGTTTCGTCCCCTGATCTTTAAACCTAACTATAAATAATGTGTCTCTCAATCTGAATTAGGTTATCTAAGTTACAAAATAGGGGCAACCTGATAAGAAATTTCTATCACAACACCGCCCCCTCCAACCGACCTCACCCTCCCATTTTCACCTAGTGCAAAAAAACTATTTTCAAACTATAGAACTGTGGGAAAGCATTTAATAACCTAAGTTTGGAGCTTTTTCTACCATCAACATTTAACCCTTTCTTGATTGTTTCTGCTTATCGTTGCCATCAGGGATCAAGAAATTCAAGATTACCCTCCCCTCTCGAAACAGTGCTACAATCTCACTCCATAATCTCCGATTGAGTTTGTCAGTCATTCCGGAAGCCCACATTCTGTAGTCGTATGTTATTCCAAGAGTTGCACCTGATCCTAAACCGCACAGACCTCCAGAACCTCAGACCATCTAAAATTTGGGGGCTGGGTTTTTTGGCGGGCTGTTGGCCGTTTAATCACGAGCAGGTGAATCCCGAGCAATTCGGGCAACTCAATCAGGGAATTTCACTCTCAAATCAACTTTTTTTCCGATTGACTTGTCTAAATTGGAAAAGCAGAGTAATCTTACCTAGGTTACTCACTGTGAGTTTACTGTCAGTGATTGTCGTCACTTGCGATAATGCGTTAAGTTACAAAACCCAATTTATGGAGTAACATCAAACGCAGATTAATCTAGACAGTCAATCGCTTATTACACACTAGGAGGTCGTTGTTGAAACGCTCACTCACACAAAACAAAACTATTCCTCCCTGCCTAGCAGACTCCCCTGAGACCCTGAACAACCCCTCGGCAAAGGAAGACACAAATTCTAAACTAAACAATGATGTCGCCCGTCGCGCTCGTGCCACTGTATTAGGAATTGCTGCCCTCTCCGCAGGTGTTTTCTTCCCCAGTCAAGGAGAAGAGGCCCTAGCCGCAGAATCTTCCCTCAATACCCTGCCGATTACCACCAAAACCACAGCTAACTCTGACGCAGAAGATACTGTCCCCGTTGCGGCGGCTAACAGTGTGATTGTTCAGGAATCCGTCACCGCCAATACCACGCCGGCTGTGATTACCCCGGCCTTAATTAAACACCGGGTTAAGGATGGCGATACCCTTTGGGACATCTCTCAAGACTACGGTATTACCCCCGAAGCGATCGCCGCTTCTAACGCCATCCAATCTGAATCCGTTCTCGCCATCGGTCAAACGCTGAAAATTCCCACCGTTAACGGGATTGCTGCCAGCGAAGATGACCGCCCCGCCGAAACTCTTGTTGCCCGTCATCAGCCTGATGCCAGCGCTTTGGTTTCCTCCACTCCCGAATCTGTCTCCGAAGATTCCGTAGTGGTTCCAGGAACCCTTGATCATCTCCTCAACCCGCGTCAGGATGCGTCTGAACTCGACTTAACCTCTCCTCAAGGAGCAACAGAGGAACAAGCGGCAACCCTTGAGTCTTTATCCATTGGTGAAGCGGTAGCCTCTCCCACAACCCCTACCCTTTCCACCGACACCAATACTAGAAACCGTGAAGGGGATGTTCCCAGAATCATTGCCTCCTCTTCTCCAGAATCTGCACCTACTTTTTCCTTTAATACCGAGGCATTCACCCAAACAGAACGCCCGGCAGAAGATTCCGTCGTGATTCCCGAAACCGTTGTAGAAACAACGGCAGAACAACCCGTCGCCCAAAATCCCGAATCCGTGATTGTGGCGGCAACTCAAGTCGGTGGCTCCACCACCTCCCGCGATTCTGTCTTTGTTCCTCCTACAGCCGTTACGGGTTCCGTGTACCTTGTACAACCCGGTGATACCTTAGATGTCATCGCCAGTCGTTATGGCGTATCTCGCGCCGAATTAATGCAGGCGAACAACATCCGGAATCCTCATAACCTGCAAATTAATCAGGAGCTTCGGATTCCCCGCTCCGAAATGGTGCGCACCTTAGTAAGTCAAACCCCAACTGTGATTTATAACAGTGGGGAAGAAACGAGCGATTCAGAATCCACCCTTGTGGCGCAAACTCCTGCCGCAACCGTGGCTTCTAACCTCGAAGATCCGGCTAACCCCTACGTGGAGCGGATGGCCAACGAAATTCGCCGGATGCGGGAAGAGTATCGCGCTCAACGCGATCGCCAAGCCACCAGCAACTATCCTGAAAACTCCAACGAGTCCAGCATCCAAGTACCCGCCACTCCTGAACCTGCTGCGGCTCCAGTTAACCCCGAATGGCAGCGTCAACGCACCCAAGCCAGCACCAGTTCAGTTCCATCCACTACCGTTGTAGCCGAAGAAGTCCGTCAACCTCAATTGACCCGGACTACCGTACAGCGTCCCAATCCTCAACCCAGCGTTGTCGCCGCCGCACCGGCTCCGGTACAAGGCTACAACCGTTTATTACAACTGCCTTCTGGTCAGGCCGTTGAACCTCAACTGCCCCCCTTACAGGATCGGGATCAATACCTGCCCGAACGTCCCCCCGAATTCAACGGCTACATCTGGCCAGCACGGGGTGTCCTGACATCCGGTTATGGTCCTCGTTGGGGACGGATGCACCGAGGCATTGACATCGCCGCACCGACCGGAACCCCCATCTATGCCGCCGCCGCAGGAGAAGTCATTACCGCAGGTTGGAACTCCGGCGGTTACGGAAACCTAGTCGATATCCGCCACCCCGATGGCAGCATGACCCGTTATGCTCACAACAGCCGACTGTTAGTCCGTCCCGGTCAGCGCGTCGAGCAAGGTCAGAAAATCGCTCTGATGGGTAGTACCGGATTTAGCACTGGGCCTCACCTGCACTTTGAAGTCCACCCCGCTGGACGGGGTGCTGTGAATCCTATGGCCTTCTTACCGAGAAATCGTTAGGAATTGCCTGCGGTTTGCAAATACAATCCTGTTGAGTCTCCCCGTTTAATGCTTAGGCATTAAACGGGGCTTTCCTCTGGCTGAGGATGCCCAGAAAAAAGAATCGGATCTTTGACCTCCTCTCCACGCAAAGCCCAATTTTCCCAAAAATTTAGTAGATTTTTTAAAACGTCTGTGTTAGGATTAATAACTGCGAGTGAAATTTTACGGCTCGGTAGCTCAGTTGGTTAGAGCAGGGGACTCATAAGCCCAAGGTCGGCAGTTCAAATCTGCCCCGAGCCATTCAAGCTAAATCCTTGATATATCAAGGATTTAGGGATATATCAAGGGTTTAGGATACCTTGTACAGTCTGTTATTGCTTGTACAAGGTATCTGCGTTTCGGTTTCCCGTATTCGGGGGGGACGGTCATCACTGCGAAGACTGGCTAGTGAGTTGGGGTGTTGACCGAAAATAATGGGATACAAGCCCCGTCCTTCAGGACGGCTTTTTATTACCCATTTTTCAATTCCATGTTATTATAATATTTGATATCCATTAACTCAGTATCATCCGTGTTTGTCTACGAGTTTAAGGTCTACCCTAAACCACAACAAATAACCGCCATTAATGAAGCAATTAGGACATCCCAATTTGTCCGAAATAAAGTCCTTCGTTATTGGATGGATAATCGTGGTATCGGTCAGCCCGAAATGTTTAGATACAACACGATTTTGAGAAAAGAGTTTAAGTTTGTCGAACAACTAAACTCCCACGCTTGTCAAGCTGCTGTAGAAAGGACACTCAAGGCAGTTAACCGTTTTTATGAGAATTGTAAAAACCAAGTTCAAGGCAAGAAAGGATATCCTAAATTCAAAAAAAACACTCGTTCAGTAGAATACAAAGTCTCAGGATGGAAACTATCTGAAAACCGAAAATACATTAATTTTATCGACCAGAAAGGGATTGGAAGTTTAAAGCTAGTAGGTTCCAGAGATTTGC
>NZ_JAIHOM010000221.1 GCF_026130165.1 Spirulina subsalsa FACHB-351
CTCCCCTGCCCCCCCGCTCCAACCCCTTGACTCCAGCCAAAGGGATAGGGGATTTTCTCAAAATTGCCACTATTTTACAATGAGTGAACCAACCGCCAAAAAGCCCGAGCAACAAGCACTAAAAGACCCTCAATCCACAAACTTAAAATATCGTCTTTTTCCAGCCCTCCAGTCCCCATTCCCGAACCTTGATCAATGCAGATTATAGTCATTTTGTCAAGCTTTATTAGCAAACGGGTTTCATGGCATAAACCCAAAGGATTTAGAGCGTCCCCATTCCCCATTCCTCTAGCGTCCGGTTTTATTCAGCAAGTCCTAAAGATTGGGGAATATTCTTTTAATTGACCGAAGGGGATTTGTTGCTCCATCGCTAAACGCAGTGCCTCAATCATCTCTCCCCCGGAAAAACTGAGGAAATGAGCGCCTAAAATTTGACCATTGGGCTGGAGAATAATTTTATGAAATCCACGGGTTTGATTAGCAATTAAAGGGGCAACGTTCTGATGGAAACTGGGTCTTAAAATGACCAAATCTTCCCCATAATTGGCTCGGGCTTGCTCTTCTGTTAACCCGATTCTCACCAAAGGGGGATAGAGATTAAGCTCATAGGGAACGGTAGTATAGTTTACCGAATGGTAGGGGAAAAATAGAGCATTCTTAACCGCAATAGTTGCCTCATATTGCCCAATTTGGGCGCTAGGATATCCCCCTAAACTGTTACCAATAGCGTAGATATGGGGGTGGCTGGTTTGTAGTTTGCGATTAACGAGAATGCCCCTATTTGTAGGAGTAATCCCTACAGATTCTAGGTGAAGATCGGCAGTTTGGGGAGTGTATCCGGTAGCCCAAATAATCTCATCGGCACAGAGGGCTTTATTGCCCGCTTGTAGCCACTTTTTAGGGGGAATATGGCGCAGTTGGCTAACGGGACTTTGGGGGATAATTTCCACACCTAGGGCGGCTAATTGACCGTGGAGGTGTTGGCTAATCTCCCGGTCTTCCCTCGGTAGGAGTCGGTCGGGGAGGACAAGGGTGATCTGTTTGCCCAGACGTTGCAGCCCTTGGGCGAGGGAAAGGGCGAGGGGGGTTCCGCCCACAATCAGTAAATGGGGGGGGAGGTCACTAGACCAGAGGGTTTCGGGGGTGAGGTAGGGGGTGGAGTCGGGGTTTTCCAGATCCGGGGGTGGGGTTTGGGGGGTGCTGGGTAGGGCGAGGAGGTAACGGCGCGATCGCAAAGTTCGACGGTTGACAATAACCGCAGGTTGTGGTATAGGGAAAAATTCCGCTCCTCCCACGAGATAATCTACCCCCAAAGCGCTGAGGGCGGGAGGGCTGAGGTGGGGGGCGTGGGATTGCTCCACAGCTTGCCCCCAGGCCAGCACTTGGGGCAGGTTTAAAGTTTGGGCCGGGGTGAGGAGATGGGCGGCACTGACTTCCTGACCTTGTTGGATAAACTGGGCCCAGTAGCCCAAAGTTTGGAGGGCGAGGGGGAGAGGATTCAGTTGGGGCTGGGGTTCAATCAGGGCGACGCGCACCCGACGCTGGGCGGCCAGGGCGGCGGCATAACGGCCTTCTACACTGCCTCCTAAGATGACCAGATCATAGTCAACAGCCATGTTCTAATGCCTCTAGTAAACGCTGATTCTCGGCGGGGGTACGGACGGCTAGGCGAAAGTAGCGATCGCCTAATTCAGGAAAACTCAAACAGTCCCGAATCAAAAGCCGATGGTGTTTTAATAGGTGATGTTGCCATTGGCTGGCGGAATCGTCACTCTGCACTAACAAAAAGTTGGCCGCCCCCGGCAAGGGGTGGAACTTGCCCAGTTTCTGTAATCCTTCCATCAGGGCTTGACGGGTAGGTTTTAACCAATTCCCGGTTAGGTTTTGAAAGCTAATATCCTCCAGCACCGCCTGTCCAACCAAAGCAGCCAGATTATTCACCGGCCAAGGATCTCGTTGGGCTTGCCACCGTTGCAACCGTTGGGGGTGAGCGAGGGCATAGCCTAACCGTAACCCCGGCAAACTGTAAAACTTGGTGAGCGATCGCAAGACCACCAAATTGGGATAGTGGGGAATACAGGGGATTAAACTAGCTGGCTCAGAGGGGCCGAGGAAGTCCATAAAGGCCTCATCCACCACCACAAGGTCAAATTGTTCCAGCAGGGGTAAAATCTCCTCCCTAGACCATAATTTCCCCGTGGGATTGTGGGGGTTATTGAGCAGCAACCCTCGGGCTGTCGGGGGGAAACTCTCGGGCAGATCACAGGAGGGCAGGGTTAAGGGACAAGGGGCAATGACCCCCCCAAACGCCCCAATCGCCCGTTGATAGTCCTGGAAAGCTGGGGTGAGGATAGCCGTGGCTCCTCCTTGGGCAAACTCCCAACCCACCCAAGTTAATAATTCCGCCGCCCCATTGCCCGGTAAAATCCAGTCCGGGGGCAGATGATGTCTTTGCCCTAAAGCCCCCCGTAGATCGACATATTGGGGGTCTGGGTAGCTGCGGAGACTATCCAGACCTCCTTGAATAGCGGCGATCGCACTTTCCGGCGGTCCCAAGGGGTTAATACTAGCCGAAAAATCCACAAGTTGAGAGGTTGGGCAACCCGCGACACGGGCAGCCCAGACCAAATTTCCACCGTGGATCGGTCGCTGCATCCTAGGGATAACGGCAAGCCGAAAGGCTACTCACTCGGAGGCGCTACTTTTTCCTTGAACAGTTTTCCCGCAGAGAAAGCCGGGACTTTCGTAGCTTTAATCTCCATCTTTTCCCCAGTTTTGGGATTACGACCTTCTCTAGCTTTGCGATCGCGAGATTCAAAGGAGCCAAAACCCACCAACGTGACCTTATCCTCCTCCGCCACAGCATCCATAATGGTGTCCACCGTGGCACTAATCACCGCATCGATTTGTTTTTTGGTGAGCGAAGTTTTCTTAGCCACTTCGTCCACTAATTCACCTTTATTCATGAAAAATCTCCTATTTGTCTGCCGTTTTTGCGTCAATAATCCGGATTATGACCCAAGCTTTGAACGTAACCGGGCGTGATTTCAGTCCGGAGTTTGGATCCCAACTCCTGAAATACCCATCCGCTCAAAGTTTCACTGAATCATTCTAAGCTCTACCCGACCGATCTGGATCGCTGAAAGTCCTAATTTCTTGTACTTTTTCGGATTTCTTTATAAATCTTCATCCCATTGCAGGCTAAACCGGGGTTATTTTGCCCCCCAACACAGCCGGAAACCCTTGTCTGCTCTGGGTTTAGTTAAAAGGGAAGTTGGATGAACTGTCTTGTTCGGAAAAAAACAGGCGGTTTAAGAAACTGCTGAGAAAAGAGAGGACAAACGAACCAAACAACGCCGGGAAGAATCCCGACACCGTGAAACCGGGAGTCAGATACCCCACCAAACCAAAGGCGATCGCATTCACCACCAGCAAGAATAACCCCAAGGTGAGAATAGTTAGGGGGAGAGTAAAGAGAGTTAGGAGAGGTTTAACAATACTATTGACCACCCCAAACACCACCGCCGCAATAGCCGCCGAAGTCAAACCCGTAATCGTTAAGCCCGGCACAATTTGACACTCCCATCGCTAAAAGCGAGGGATTCTTGGTTCAACGAGTTTCCTTAACTTGGCAGGACGTATCCAACCAAGCCAGAGGGAATCTCTCCCCAAGCGTGAGTTCCGGTATGCCCTACCG
>NZ_JAIHOM010000038.1 GCF_026130165.1 Spirulina subsalsa FACHB-351
CCCCTGCTCCCCTGCTCCCCGACTCCCGACTCCCCGAGTTATTCAGCAAGCCCTGTTTAGTGGAGGAAATGACGAATTCCCGTCAAGACCATCACTAGCCCTAACTCATTAGCCGCCGCGATAGAATCTTGATCCCGAATCGATCCCCCCGGCTGAATAATCGTTTTAATCCCAGCCGCCGCCGCAGACCGCACCGAGTCATCAAAGGGGAAAAAGCCATCACTGGCTAAACAAGCGCCTTGAGCGGCCTCTCCGGCTTGTTCTAGAGCGATTTTCGCCGCCCCTACCCGGTTCATTTGACCTGCCCCCACGCCCAAGGTTACGCGATCGCGAGTAATCACAATGGCATTGGATTTAACGTGCTTCGCCACCTTCCAAGCAAACAGCATTTCAGCTAATTCTGCCTCCGTGGGTTTCTTCTCCGTCACCAGTTGCCACTCATCGGGCAAATCCACCCGGTCATCGGTATCCTGAACTAAAAAGCCCCCCGCAATGACCTTAACCGTCGTTGCCGTCCCCGTCATCAAATCTGGCAACACCAACACCCGTAACTTAGACTTTTTAGCGAGAATTTCCTTAGCTTCCGGCGTACAATCTGGGGCCACAATACATTCTAAAAAGGTTTTCGTCATAGCCTGCGCCGTTGCCCCATCAATAGCTTGATTTAACGCTACAATCCCCCCAAACGCTGAGGTAGAATCAGCATTAAACGCCTTTTCGTAGGCTTCCGCTAAAGTAGCCCCCATCGCCACCCCGCAGGGATTAGTATGTTTTAACACCGCCGCCGCCGGTTCCCCAGTAAACTCGCGAATAATCCGCCTAGCGGCTTCTAAATCCACCAAATTGTTATAACTCAGTTCCTTACCCTGTAACTTAATTGCCCCAGTCCAGCCTTCCTCACTGGTTTTATACCAACTTGCGGGTTGATGGGGGTTTTCGCCATAGCGTAGGGTTTGAATGGGAGTCCCTGACAGGGTAAACGGTGTCGGACTGCCCGTAATTTGGGCAAAATAAGCCGAAATCGCCCGGTCATAAGCCGCCGTCATCATAAACCCTTCCATTGCCCTCCCTTGGCGGAATTCGAGGGAAACATTGCCCCCACCGTTGCGCAATTCGGTTAAATAGTCCTCATAGCGGGTCGGATTACAGAGTACGGTTAAATGGGCGTAATTCTTCGAGGCCGCACGGAGGAGCGTCGGGCCGCCGATATCAATATTTTCAATGGCATCCGCTACGGTGACATCGGGTTTAGCAATGGTTTGTTCAAAGGGGTAGAGATTGACAACCACTAAATCTAGAGGACGGATGTCATTATTGGCTAAGTCGGTCAAATCTGCTTCTAAATCCCGACGAGCTAAGATTCCCCCATGTATGCGTGGGTGTAGGGTTTTCACCCGTCCGCCGAGAATTTCCGGTGAACCTGTATAATCACTCACTTTTTTGACCGGAATCCCAGCTTCTTGTAGGACTTTTGCCGTGCCACCACTACTGATGAGTTCAAAGTCGAAGTTTTCCACCAGTTGACGGGCTAACTCGACGATTCCGGTTTTGTCACTGACGCTGAGTAGGGCTAGTTTCCCCATGACGATTCTCCACAATACGGCAAGTGGTTATTATGGGGCTAAAATGTCCGGTTTTGGTCATTTGCAAGGGAAGTTTTAACTTCTCTGGGTGCATCGCTGCGTTTTAGCACCCGGAGGGATAAGAGAGGACATCCTCATTTTGTACTGTGTTGGTCTGCCATCTTCCATTCAGCTTAGGGAAAAGATAGTTCATACGTTCTTCCTGTGACTTTTTGTGCTAAAATTGCGAATAAAAGCTGATCTGGTTAGGGTCGGGGAGAACTTCACATATAGGAGAAAATATGTCATTGAAATTTCATTTCGTAGTTGGGGTTGAAGGAACGGGTCATCACATGATTCGTGCAGTACTGTCTAACCACATAAATCAAAGTGATTCAGTTTTTGAAGGTAAGTGGCACAAGATTCTGGCTGAACATTGGGATTGTGAACTAAGACTTAAAAACGATAAGAAGCTATTTGGCCTTTCAAAGAATACAAATCTGAAAAAAGCACTACGAAGTGCCTTTGAAGAATATAAACAACAGAATGTGATTCATCTGTTTGAAAATAGTTCATTTCCATACGAACAACCGAGAGCAACTCTCCGCCGTCCAGACATTATAGAGTTTTCCGCACTGATGGAAGATATTCAGGATTGTGTTGAAGTTCAGTATTTAATCCTCTATCGCAATCCAATTTCAGCCACTTACAGTGCTATTCGCAGAAAATTCACTGACAATATCTACCTGCAAGCAAAGATCGCAGAAAGCAATTTTATTTACATAGAGCGTCAATTCAGTACAATACCTAAAGACAATTATCGGGTCATTCACTTCGAAGAGTTTTTGGATCAACCCGAAGAACATCTCAGAAAACTCGCAGACTGGTGGAGGCTTGATTATAAGACAGTTGCTCCTGGGCTTCTAAAACTTCGTAAACCATCAGGACTTTCAAAAGTTCCTGAGGAGGATAAAGAGTTTTTAGAAAGTTTTTTCAACAGTCAGCGTATTGCACAGTGGGAAGGTTTTTATAATAGCAATAAACTTTAAAGCTGACTTCAGGGGGGACGCTGAGACTCAAATAGATTGTTCAATTGGGACTCTATCAACCAACCTAAAGTCAGCAGGAACCGCCCGTTATACCCGTAGGGTGAGCGGGGGAGAACTTCAACAGAACCTAATGCTTTATTGAAGGGATTGGGTGATTCCTTTTCTAGGGTTTAACAGGAACCGCTTAACTCTTCGCCTAGGCCGTGCCATTCTAGGGTGTCGCCAATGGTGGTTCCATTGTGGTAGGCGGCGAGGATGATATCACAGGTTTTTCCCCAAGCGATCGCACCTGTATGATCCAAAGCAATCACCCCTAAATCCCGTTGATTCTCCCGTGACTCAGCCATTGAACGCTCCATGGCTTCCCCTAATGGCAACCCATCTGTCACCCGAATGACGATTCTCGCCGCTAAACACTCGTTAATGATATCCTCCCCAATCCCTGTACAACTGACTCCCGCCATCGAGGTGGCATAATTCCCCGCAGGCATGGCTGAATCACTCACCCGACCAATGCGTTCAAACCCTTTCCCCCCGGTCGAAGTCCCCGCCGCAATGCGTCCCTCTTGGTCTAAAGCCACGACTCCAATAGTCCCCCGTCCAGCTTCCTCATCGGCGATTAAACGCGCCATATCCCGGGAGAAATCGTTTTTTCGTTCTTCTACCCATTCTTTTAAGCGGGAGTCGGTTAAAGGGTTATAAATGGGGGTGTTTAACTCTCGCAATAACTCCGCGGCCCCATAATCCGATAACACCCGGTCTGACTCATTTTGTAAAAATTGCGCTAACTCAATGGGATTCTTGGTCCGCGAGACATTAATCACTCCACTAAAACGCTGGGCTGTACCATCCATCAAGGAGGCACTCATGCGCACTTGACCATCAGACTGTAATACGGAGCCAGTCCCAGCATTAAACCGGGGTTCATCTTCGAGTTGCTTACAGCCCAACACTACCGCATCCACAGCACTCCCCCCCTGTAATAACAGATCATAGGTGGTTTGAACAATCTGGTGTAGCGACTGACGAACGCTGTTTAATCCCCCTTTATCATCAAGAGAACTTGCGCCGCCGTGAATAATTAATTTGGGTTGCATGGGTGCTTATCTAAATCCTGTAAAGGTTGAGCATTCCTGATTTTACCCCGAATTTTGACCTCTGGTAGTTCGTGGATTTATCAAGGAGCGTGCGAAAATAGAGGAACTATCTTAGGGATTTTGTCAAGATATGGAAAACCAACTACCTTATGACGAACAGCCGATTATTCCGACAGCACCTCCGGGTTTTAAATCGGGGTTTGTGGGGATTATCGGACGACCCAATGTCGGGAAGTCTACGTTAATGAATGAATTAGTGGGACAAAAAATTGCCATTACTTCTCCGGTGTCCCAAACGACGCGCAATCGTCTGCGGGGGATTCTGTCTACTCCGGAAACTCAGATCATTTTTGTGGACACTCCGGGGATTCATAAACCTCACCATGAGTTAGGAAAAATTTTGGTTCAGAATGCACGCCTGGCGATTGAATCGGTGGATGTGGTGCTGTTAGTGGTGGATAGTACCGTAGAGGCGGGAGGAGGCGATCGCTACATTGCCGAATTACTCCACAATATCCCCGCTCCCGTCATTTTAGGCCTGAACAAATCTGATCAACAACCCCCCGAAGCCGAGGCCTTAGATGAAAGTTATCGCCATCTTGACGTTCATCAACGCTGGAAATTCTGCAAATTTTCGGCCCTCACGGGACAAAATCTAGACCATTTACAATCCCTTTTAATTGACCAATTACCCACGGGTCCCTATTACTATCCCCCGGATTTAGTCACAGATCAACCGGAACGTTTTATTATGGGTGAATTAATCCGGGAACAGGTGTTATATCTCACCCGCCAAGAAGTCCCTCACTCGGTCGCTGTGACTATTGAGAAGGTCGAGGAAGCCCCCAAAATTACCCGCGTTTATGCCGCGATTAATGTGGAACGAAAATCTCAAAAAGGGATTTTAATTGGCAAAGGGGGCAGTATGTTAAAGGCTATTGGTACGGCGGCTCGGGAGCAAATTCAAAAGTTAATCTCGGGCAAAGTATATTTAGAAATCTTTGTCAAGGTTCAACCCAAATGGCGACAGTCTCGGCTTCATTTATCTGAGTTTGGCTATCAGGTTGATAAGTAGGTTTTGCCCTCGGGTCTAAACGAGGGCTATACTAAACAATAGATTGATCAATTACAGGTTTGATTATGCCTTTTGAACGCGCCAGTGGAATTCTCTTACACCCAACCTCCCTACCCAGTCGTTTTGGCATTGGGGACTTAGGACAGTCTGCCTATGAGTTTGTGGATTTTTTGGTTAAAAGTGGACAAAAACTCTGGCAGATTTTACCCCTAGGGCCGACGGGTTATGAACATTCTCCCTATACGATGAATTTTAGTGCTTTTGGGGGCAATCCTTTATTAATTAGCTTGGAACAATTGGCTGCGCAAGGATTGCTGAATGGGGAAGATTTAAACCCTTTAACGGGAGATGATATTGAGGTGGATCGGGTGAATTATGATCGAGTAATTGCCCATAAAAGTCCCTATCTTGCACAAGCCTATGAGGTGTTTAAGCAGCAGTTAAAAACAACCCCTGATCCCGTTTTTGAACAGTTTTGTCGAGATCAAGCTTGGTGGTTGGATGATTATGTCTTGTTTATGGCGATTCATGAACAACAGCCGGATAAAATGTGGCAGGAGTGGGAAGGGGGTTTAGCCCGGCGAGATCCGGTGAGGTTAAAGGAAAAAAGGGAGGAATTAGCGGATCGGATTTTGTACCATAAGTTTGTGCAGTATATTTTCTTTGAACAGTGGACAAAGTTAAGAAAATATGCTAATGAAAAGGGGATTCAAATTATTGGCGATGTGTCGATTTATGTCTGTGAAAATAGCGCGGAGGTGTGGTCCCATCCGGAGATTTTCAAGTTAGATGCTCAGACTTTAGAACCGTTATATCGGGCGGGGGTCCCGCCGGATTATTTCAGCGCGACGGGGCAGTTGTGGGGCAATCCGGTTTATGATTGGGACAAGTTACAAGAGACGGGTTTTGCTTGGTGGATTGAACGGTTTCGGGCGACGTTGCAGTATGTGGATGTAGTGCGGATTGATCATTTTCGCGGTTTTGAGGCCTATTGGCAGGTGCCAGGGAAGGAAACTAATGCGATTAAGGGGGAGTGGATTCCTTGTCCGGGGGGAGAGTTTTTTGAGACGCTGGGGCAACAGTTGGGGAGTTTGCCTGTGTTGGCGGAGGATTTGGGGATTATTACTCCAGAGGTGGAGGAGTTGCGCGATCGCTTCGATTTCCCCGGTATGAAAATTTTGCTCTTTGCCTTTGGGGGAGGGGCAGATCATCCCTATTTACCCCATAATTTCCCCCGGAACTGTTTGGTCTATACGGGAACCCATGATAATGATACAACCTTGGGCTGGTGGGCGAAGGCCGAGGAGACGGAACGGCAAAATGTGGCGAAATATCTGGGCTATGATAGCCCGGAGGAGATTCCCGAGGTGCATTGGGGCTTAATTCGTTTAGCCTTAAGTTCGGTGGCCAATCAGGCGATTATTCCTCTACAGGATCTCTTGGGTTTGGATAATCGAGGCCGGATGAATGATCCTAGTGTGAATGCAGGGAATTGGCGCTGGCGTTATGAAAGTTCGGCTCAACTGAGTGATGCTCTGGCCGAGCGACTGGGAACGTTGACCGAGTTGTATAATCGGTGACATCCTCCCGACAGTCTCCTCTGGAGATTGTGCGGGATTTTCTAAGTTGGGATTATGGTACTTTATCTAGATTCGGCACAGATTGAAGAAGCTCAACAGGTGATTCAGTGGGGGTGGGTGAAGGGGATTACGACGAATCCCACTCTCTTGGCGAAAAGTCCTCTCCCCCCTCTCACGACGCTGGAAAAGTTGACGGCGATTTGTCCGGGAGAGTTATATTATCAACTCACCTCGGTGGACTTTGAGGGAATGGTGCAGGAAGCGGCTCAAGCGCGGGAAGTGGTGGGGGAAAAGTTGGTGTTAAAGATTCCGGCTACTCCTTTGGGTTTTACTGTCGCGGCGCATCTTTCGGGACAAATTGCCTGTTCCATTACGGCTATTTATAGTGCAGCACAGGCGGTTGTTGCGGCAGAAGCGGGGGCAAAATATGCGATCGCCTACGTCAATCGGGCTAGTCGTTTACTCGGAGATGGCATTGCCTTAGTCTACGAAATGGCACAGGTTTTACAACATACCCCCACCCAAATTTTAGCCGCTAGTTTAAAATCTTCCGCCGAAGCAGCCGGAGCGATTCAAGCGGGGGCCCACCATCTCACCCTACCCCTCGCCATGTTACAAGCGCTGACCTCTCATGAATATTCCGAACAAACGGTAGAAGAATTTCGAGCCAATGGCCGAGGAATTGCCCTGTGACATCCTCCCGGCAGTTAGCTAAACCGGATGCCCGACCCACTACTTGACAAATCAAAGTCATAACGAGTATGATTAAGAAGTCGAAACGGAGATTGAATGTATGGAAGCCCCAGTGAATATCGGTATCTCAGAAGGCGATCGCAAGAGTATTGTGGAAGGCTTATCCCGCTTATTAGCCGACACCTACACCTTGTACTTGAAAACCCATAACTTCCACTGGAACGTTACCGGGCCAATGTTTCAATCCCTGCATACCTTATTTGAGACGCAATACACCGAACTAGCGCTGGCTGTAGATGCGATCGCCGAACGGATTCGCACCTTGGGTTATCCTGCACCCGGGAGTTATAGTGAATATGCCGAACTGAGTTCCATTGCAGAAACACGGGGCGTTCCCGAAGCCACCGACATGATTCGCCTCCTTGTGGAAGCCAATGAAGCCGTCGTGCGCACAGCGAGAGCCGCTTTCCCCAACGCAGAAAAAGCCAATGACGAATCAACCGTTGATTTATTAGTGGAACGGATGAGCATTCACGAAAAGGCCGCCTGGATGCTGCGTAGTATGCTTTAACAAATTTGCCGTGAATTCCCCATGCCCTTGTGGGCGGAGGAGTTAACGCCCATTCCCTCATCTTCCTACACCGTTTTTCCACAGAGGAGAACGGTGTATAGTTTTCTTTGCTAAAAAAATAGAAGCGGGAAGCCCCAACAGGAACAAGCCATCATGAGCAAAACGATTTTATTCTGGCATCGGCGCGATTTGCGTTTAACCGATCATTTAGGACTCAATCGCGCCCAACAATATAGCCAAACCCACCGATGCAAAATGATCAGTTTATTTTGCTTCGACCCTAATATATTACAACGAGATGATATTGCCCCCGCCCGTGTTGCCTACCTCATCGGTTGTTTAGCCGACCTACAACAACAGTATCAAAAACAGGGCAGTGATTTATACTTTTTCTCCGTAAAACCCCAAGAACTTTTACCCAAACTCGCCCAAACATTAAACAGTGAAGCTGTTTTTTGGACAGAAGACGTAGAACCCTATGCCAGAAAACGAGATGAGGAAATTAAAACCCAATTAGAGCAACTGGGGATTAACGTTTTTACCGTTTGGGATCAACTTTTACACCCTCCCGGCGACATTCAAACCAAAACCGGAGAACCCTATAAAGTCTATACACCCTTTTGGAAAAACTGGCTCAAACAGCCCAAACTTGACCCCGTTGGTCTGATTCAACCTTTAACCCCCTTAACCGACTCAGAACAGCAAATTATCCAAAAATTGGGGGCGATTTCTTTACCGACTGCCCAAGCTTTAGGCTATTCTTGGGAAAATGGTTTTTTACTCAATCCCGGCAGGAATGCCGCAGAGGAAAGACTCGCACAATTTTGTGATCAGGCGCTAGTATTCTATGACGAACAACGAAATTTTCCCGCCCTTGATGGCACATCTTTATTAAGTCCAGCCTTAAAATTTGGTGTGTTAGGAATTCGCCAAATCTGGCAACAAGCGGCAGAACTTTATAGCACAGTGCGCAGTGATGAAGCGCGCAATAATATCCAAACTTGGCAACAAGAACTTGCTTGGCGGGAATTTTATCAACACGCTTTATATTTTTTCCCAGAATTGGCAGAAGGCCCCTATCGAGAGGCCTTTCAAGATTTCCCTTGGGATAATAATGAAGACCATTTTCAAGCCTGGTGTGAGGGCAAAACAGGTTATCCCATTGTAGATGCTGCCATGCGTCAATTAAATGAAACCGGATGGATGCACAATCGTTGTCGGATGATTGTGGCCAGTTTTTTAACCAAAGATTTAATCATTGATTGGCGTTGGGGTGAAAAATACTTTATGCAAACCCTGGTTGATGGGGATTTAGCCGCGAATAATGGGGGGTGGCAGTGGAGCGCTTCGAGTGGGATGGATCCGAAACCATTACGCATTTTTAATCCAGCTAGTCAAGCTCAAAAATTTGACCCTGAAGGGGAATATATTCGCCAATGGGTGAGAGAATTAAGTTCAGTGGATAGTGAATATTTAGTAACGGGAAAAATCCCCAAGTCAGAACGAGAAGCTTGTGGTTATCCTGCGCCTATTGTAGACCATAAACGACAACAGGCGGAGTTTAAAGCACGCTATAAACTTATTCGTCTGTCTTAGGGGTTTCGACTTGACTTAAACTAATAATGACACCAGCCACGGGAATGGCTAAAAAGACTCCTAATAATCCCGCAATTCTCGCCCCAACGAGTAGGGCAAAAAACATAATAACGGGGTTTAAGTTGATGGAGTCTTTCATAATGTGAGGCATGAGTAAGTTTTCTTCGACTTGTTGTAAGACAACACAGGTGATTAAAACTTTTACGCCGAGCCAAATTCCTTGGGGAAGTAAAATGAGAGTGACAAGACTAATGCCAAGGGTTGCCCCAATGCCGGGGATGAGGTCAAATACTCCGGCAATGACAGCTAAAATGAGACTGTAGGGGACTTTTAATAAGGCAAAGACAATTAAACAGGAAATACCAAAGAAAATGGAGAGTAGGAGTCTGCCCCAAAAAAAGCCTAAAAAGTTGTCTTGGATGGCGGTGTTAATCGGTTCTCGTAAATAGGGGGGAAACTGTTTTAAGATGAATTCCCAAATGGGCAAACCATCGAGGAGCATAAAAAAAGCAACAACGGCGATGAAAATGAGGTTAACGAGGTTATAGAGGAAGCTTTGAATGGTGGATAGTCCCATGCCTAAACCTGCTACAATTTGGTCTTGTAGTTGGTCTTCAATGGCGCTGACGTTGGCTCTGATGTTCCAGTTTGCGAGTAGATTTTGTAATTCATCTAGGACTTCACTGAGGGATTCTAACCATTCGGGAGATTGACTTAAAAGTTGTTCGGCTTGGGCTAGGATTGTAATCCCTAGGGGAATAGTTAAACCGACAAAAAGGGCTAAAGTTAGCCCAAAAACAAGGCCGACGGCCAGGGTATGGGGGAGAATTCTTTTAAGAAATTGAACGGGATAGTTGAGTAAAAAGGCGAGGATGGCGGCGAAGGTGAAGATGATAATAACGTGTTCAAAGTAGGCTAAGAGTTCGACAATGGCCCAACCAAGGACAAAGATGAGTAGATAGCGCACCAATTGGGAAGTCTGGAGATGATTTAATAGGGCTTTCATGAAAGAAACTGGGTTTCTGGATGGGGCATCGTTTTCAATTTTCTGGTGAGGGGTTGGGTTTCGCGATCGCCGGGACATTACGGGACATTAATTGATGACTTGCCAGAGTAGTTGTTGATGAAGGCAAGCGGCATCACGGAGGGCTTGAATTTTGTTAGGACTTAGGGGGGTTTTGGCGTGATAATGGGTGAGCCATGTTTCATAGAGGGTGTCGGGATTGTCGGGGAGTTGGCTTAATTCCCAGCCGGGGAGATTTAAGCTGTGCATAAGTTGGGTGACTTTAGGATCATAGCTGAGGGCGAAACAGGGGGAGGATTGGGCGGCGGCCATGATGAGGGTATGGAGTCGCATTCCGATGGTGAATTGTACTTGGTTGAAGAGTCCTTTAAGTTGCCGGGGATCTTCTAGGGTGAGGATTTGATGCTTTCCGGGGAGTTGGGGGGCGATCGCCTCGGCTAAGGGCAAGTCTTGGCTTTTTTGGAAGGGGACGAATAGGATCAGGCTCTCTGTGGTAGCTTGCAGGCGCGCTAAGGCTTGGGAGAGGTGTTGTAGACGTTTTTGGGTCAAGGTGGGGTGAGGACGCAAATTAACGGCAATAATGGGGGAATCTAGGGAGACGGGGGGGGCGGTGGCCTCTAAGGCCCAAACGGGATCGGGAGCAAGGGCGGCATTGATCCCCCACTGGCTGAGGAGTTGGGCCGAGGCGGCATCCCTTACGCTGATGGCATGACAGCCTTGTAAGACTTGCCGGGTCAGCCATTGGGTAAAGGGACGCTTGAGGGGGCCGATGCCTTGGGCCCAGGCGATGGTTTTGAGGCCTCGTTGCTGGGCGAGCGCCATTAAACCCCCATAATAGATGGGGCTGGCTAAACTGGTGACATCCTGCATTAAGCTGCCTCCCCCCCAGATGAAGTAATCGGATTGCTGTAGGCAGTCTAGGATTCTAAAGGCGGAGGTGCGATCGCAGGTTTGAACCTGATATCGTTTAAAGGTGTCTTGGGGATTGCCCGACATCACAATGGGCTGCACGGTGGGGGGTAACATTTGTAAGAGGGTGGCGAGTAGGGCTTCATCGCCTCCGTTGCCTTTGCCGTAATAGCCGCATAGAATGGCCTTAGAATGTGTTGCGGTGCGATCGCCCATAAGTTCCCCCATCTCAAGTAATCTCGTATAATGTAGGGAGGGATGCTGTTGATGTCAATGTTTGAGTATTAACAGCGTTTGAGTGCTAACGGCTCATAGCCCGACTGATTCCTCCCCTCCCGCCTGCTCCCCCTATTGTGTTTTCTTAACTCCTTTCTCCTTCACTTCTCGATCATGTCTAACTTCATTATTTGGGAACATAACAGCACAGATATCCACAATTCAGAAGTCTTTCTTCAGGTTAAACAGTGGTGGGAAAGTTTAGCCGGACAAGAGATGATCTTTGCTCAACGTTTGCTTTCTTCTTCTGAGTCCGTTCAGGATTTAGATTGGTCGCCCCAACGCTTTGATGAGACTGTCACCCTCACCAATACTCGCGTTGGTGGGATTACTTTATATTGGTCTAAACAAGAGGAAGAATTTGAACATAGTATTACCCTGCGTAAGCTAGAATTTCATCCGGGTCGTCAGGAACTCTACATTTATTCTCAAGCACAACAGCAATTAGTGATTCGGGTTTCTGCTCCCACAATTCAGTACAATACCATCACCTTAACTAAACCCAATATCGCCGGGGCAAAGTTGGGAGCAAATACTGTGATTTTATTTCAAGATCCCACAGAACAGTTAGAGTTAAAAGTCACGTTAGATACAGTGGCAGTGGAAAAACTCCGTCACATTTTAAGTTGATTTTTGGTTAAGTGAGTTTTTGGCGAATTTCTAGCTCAACCCCATTGAATCGACTAAGGAGAGTTAATCATGATAGGTTGATCCCAACCTATCTCTTCTCGTCTCTGAACTTGTCTCTCTCCGAAATTTCCACATTGTCAACTCCTGTATAAATCAGGTAATGTGATTGCCTGTTCTCTCCAGTCCGTGAAAACTAACCCTAAGTGATGTAGCATTTCCGTAAAAGTAATCAATGAGCAATAAAACCCTATTAGTGATTGATGATGAAGAACGTATTCTCGAAGTCGTAAAAGCCTGTTTAGAAGACTTAGGAGGCTGGAACACAATTACAGTCCAATCCAGTCAAGAAGGATTACAACGGCTGGATACGGATTCCTTTGATGCTATTCTCCTAGACATTTCCATGCCAGATTTAGATGGCTTTCAATTTTTCGATCAATTGCAACAAAACGACAGTCGTAGCCAAACACCTGTTATTCTGTTAACGGCGAAAGCCTTGCCGGAGGATCGGGAGAAGTTCGCACAGATGGGGATTGCTGGGGTAATCACGAAACCGTTTAATCCCTTGACGTTGTGCGATCGCGTTGCCGATTTTTTAGGCTGGGATGTTTCGGTGTGAACTAGAAAATTTTCCCCTTCTGGCTCAGTCCTCATATTTTCCTTATTTTTTGCTGCTACAGTGAAACTGCAATCGGGAGAAGTGAGTGTACAACTCAAAGAACTGATCAAAAGACAAGACGGTGATTGTTTGCCGTGAGGTGTTCCTATACATGGGGTGTAGTTCGCCCGTACTTGTCTTTCAGATTGATCCCTTGAACGCTTGAATCCTTCCCTTTTGATTTGATCCCATACCCCAACTGATCTGATTCCCTCACAGAGTCCGTGCTAGATAAGCCTCCTAAGAGCGATGCGGACTCTATTTTATTGGAAGTTAAATCCAGAGAATTGATGGCTGATTACTGTTCAGTGACTTGAACAGGACAAGATTGAGCGATCGCAATACAATTACGTCCTAACTCTTTCGCTTGATACATGGCCTCATCAGCACTTTGAATTAACTGTTCAGGCAGGGCATTGCCACAAGGATATAAAGTTGCTACCCCTAAACTCATTGTTACCCAACGACTCACCGAAGATAACAAATGGGGAATTTCTAAATTGCGCACCGCTTGTTGAATCCCATGAGCCACTCGTAAGGCTCCCTGTAAATTAGTATTGGGCAAAATAATCGCAAATTCTTCCCCCCCATAGCGTGCCACTAAATCACTCGGACGCTGTACGCTACTCTCCATCACTTTAGCCACACGACATAAACAATCATCTCCCTGTTGATGCCCATAACAATCATTGTAAAGTTTGAAATGGTCTACATCACACATAATCAAAGAAATCGCCGACTGTTCCCGTCTAGAACGCTTCCATTGTTGTTGTAAATAGTAATCAAATTGACGACGATTGGCAATTTGGGTTAAGCCATCAATGGCCACTAAACGCTGAAGTTTTTCGTTAAAACGTTCTAGCTTTTGGTAGAGTTGGGCTTGATGAATGGCAATGGCTAATTGAATAGTCACCTGCTTTAACAAATCAATCTCCCACTCTTGCCACTGACGGGCTTGGAAACATTGATGAACAGAGAGCAAACCCCACAACTCCTGTTCTAAAACAATGGGAACTAATACCACGGCTCGAATCTGATGCTGTTCAAAATCTCTCAGATCCTCTAAATTTAATCCCACCTGTTTTACATCATGCAGGGCTATTTTACTATCCGCTTCAATCGGTAAAAATAAAAGGGGAGAAAAATAACAGTTATTAAAGGATTGATGCAGTAAAGAAGGAGCATTACTAACAACGGATTCGGCAATAAAATGAGAGTAGCCCGACAGAGAAAATTTATAAATCGCCGCTTGATCTACTCCTAGAAAATGCCGAATTTCTATGACTGTTGTTTCTAAAATAACCGACAGTTCTAAGGAAGCATGAATCCGTCTAGCAATTTCAACTAACAATTGTTCCCGTCGTCTTTGTTGGCGCACAGTCTCCAAAATTTGCGCCCGTTCAATCGCATAGCGAATTCCCCGCACTAATCGTTCCCCCAAATATTCTCCCTTGACAAAATAATCCTGCGCGCCTTCCCGCAGAGCTTGTAATGCTAACTGATCATCTTTAACTCCGGTTAAAACGACAACCGGAATATTAGGGAAAGTTTTTTGAATTTTCTTGAGGGCTTGTAGTTCTTGATTTTGGGGCAACAGTAAATCTAAAATAATAGCATCAAAAGCATCTTGATGTAAAAGAATAAAAGATGATTTTAGATCAGTAACATGGTTGATTAAAAACTCATTCGGTGCTATATTACTTAAGGATGTTTTTAAAAAAAGAGCATCCGTTTGGCTATCTTCAATTAATAAAATCTTGAAAGCAGAAGGATTCATTCCCTAGATCCGGTAGTTTCATCAAGTTAAGAAAAGAGCAACTCAATTAAAAGTTAGGACTCTTATTTCATTTTGACTGAAATTTTAGACTTCTGCCATAATGGTCAGCAATTTCTAAAATAAGCTAAAATCTTGAATCTTGAAGTCAAAAGCCCCACTCCACTAGCGGGATGGGGTTTGTCGGAGGAAGATTATGAGGCGAAACATCAAGTTATTGTGGATTGGCTTAGAACTGTTGAGCTTATTCGTGGCAGGAGAGGTCATACTGGGAACGAGACGTTCCGCCAACGCCCAAAGTTATCCCCCCTGTCGTCCTCCTGAGTCGGAAGCTTATATTATTTTGGCACGGACTCCCTCTTGGAGTGAACAGGATTTATTGCGTCGGACTGTTCCCCGCGCTGAGAATTTAACAACTCAAAATTTAACGGTGTGTGTGCATCGGGGGGAGATTATGACTCGTCTGGGAGGATTTCAAAACCTGACGACCAGTGAGCAGTGGGGGCGGTATTTGCAGGAGGTGGTGGGGCTGGATGTCGTGATTGTCCGGTCCCAGCATTCGACCCCAACAAGCCCAGCCAGCCCCTTTCCCCCGGCATCAGGGAGTTTTGCGCCTCCTCCCCCCTCCCTGAACTCGGTTTCTGGTGGGGGATATATGGTGCTGGTGGACTATGGCAACCGTCCTGAACTAGCAGAGCAGTTGCGCCGCTTTCTTCAGAGGGATGTGGGGTTAGTGTCTTATTTCTCCCGTCCCTATTTATTGGCGGGCTATAGCGAAAGCCCGGAGGAGGCTGAGGCTTTGTTGCGACGTTTGCGCGATCGCAGTTTTTCGGCCATCATTGTTGAGAGCCGTCAGGTAGTGGTTTTAACCCCACGGGTCAATTAGTGAATAACCCACACTAACCAAGCACGGGTCTGGTGTGGGCTTCTCGGTTTCTAGCTAAAAATAACTTTCCACCACCAAAGCAATACAAATCCCTAGGGTGAGTCCAGCCAGGACCTGAACAGGGGTGTGGCCTAACAGTTCTTTTAACCGTTCCTCGCTCACTTCCTGATCTTCTTGTAACATCTCATCAATAATTTGATTGAGAATCCGCGCTTGTTTCCCCACCGCTTGACGGACTCCTGCGGCATCATACATCACAATCACCGCGAAGAGACAGGCGATCGCGAAATCGGTACTCGCCCAGCCTTGATTTTGCCCTACCCCGGTCGCCAAGGCCGCCACTAAGGCCGAGTGGGCGCTGGGCATTCCTCCGGTGCTAAATAACGTCCGATAGTTGACGGTGCCATCCTGAATCAAGCCAATAATCGCCTTGAGACATTGGGCAATCAGACAGGCTGCGATCGCCGCTATTAAAACATGATTTCCCAAAATTTCGCCAAAATCCTGCATGGTTGGTTCTTTATCGTTCGTCGTCCGGTTTGAGAAACATGGCTCAAAAATAACACCCTGCACCAATTCTCCGTTAGTTTTTGCGCTCCACAAAGAACCGGGCTAAAGCCCGCAGAGGGTCGGCTTTCGCGTCATAATTGGCCAAGGCTGCGATCGCCTCATCAATTAACCGTTGGGCTTGGGTCCGTGACTCCTCAATCCCCCACAAACTAGGATAGGTCACCTTTTGAGCCGCCAAATCCTTCCCAGCCGTCTTGCCCAACTCCTCTTGAGTCGAGGTAATGTCGAGAATATCATCCACAATCTGGAACGCTAGCCCAATATTTTTGGCATAGCGCGAGAGGCGTTGTAAATCCCCCTCCCCAGCCCCAGCAATCAGCGCCCCACAGATCACACAGGCCTCCAGCAACGCCCCCGTTTTGTGGGTATGGATAAAGGTCAAAGTATCCACCGTAATATCCGCCTTGCCTTCCGACTCCAAATCCACCACCTGACCGCCTACCAAGCCCCCAGCCCCTGACGCATGAGCTAAATGCGCGATCGCCTTTAACACCCGTTCCGGCGGTACCCCTTCCGTTTGGCTAGCCATCAACTCAAACGCATAGGCCAACAGGGCATCCCCCGCCAAAATCGCCATATCCTCCCCGAAAACCTTATGATTCGTCAGTTTTCCCCGTCGATAGTCATCATTATCCATCGCGGGCAAGTCATCATGAATCAAAGACATCGTATGAATAACTTCCATGGCGCAGGCCGTCGGCATCGCCATCTCCTGCGTTCCCCCCAACAGCGTGCAAGTCGCCAAACACAAAGTCGGCCGCAGTCGTTTTCCCCCCGCCAACAGCGAGTAGCGCATTGCCTTATAAATCGTGGGCGGATCCGTAATAGGCAGCAACTGGTCTAACGCTTGTTCTACCCTGATTTTCTGCTCTGCCAGATACCCAGCCAAATCAAACGCGCTGTCTTCAGAAATGGCGATTTTCCCGTCCGTCGTTACCATGCCCTACCTTTTTAAGCCAACAAACTGCTCTCATTATTGTATCAGCAGGAGGGAACTTGGGTCGGAGATTGACATACTCCCCGGCGTGAACGCGCGGGGATTCTTGACACATCATTTCAACTTGCTACCGAAGTAGTCTTACGGTCGATCCGTGTCCGTTTAGAGTCGTGGCAATGCCCTATCCCGACTTTGTTTATATTTTTCGCTGCATTTTCATCTCGGTCGTGTTCAGTTCCACAATTTAAACACTGAACTGACCGAATTTTTAAATCAAGCTTGCCCCATTTGTAACCGCACTCAGAGCAGACCTGACTTGTTGGTTCCCATGGGTTAATCACAACAAACTCACGGCTGTACTTCTGTGATTTAGCTTCACATAACGCTCTAAACTCTCTCCAGCCTTGTTGACTTATTACCCGTGAAAGTTTGCGGTTTTTAATCATTCCCGATACATTCAAATCTTCTAAGATAATAGTTTGATTTTCACGAACAACCTTAGTAGATAGTTTATGCAGGAAGTCTTTACGGGTGTCTGCGATTTTATTATGCAATTTGGCTATTTGAATTCGAGTTTTGTTGTAAGGATTCAGGTACCAGATTCAGGAATGAGAGAAGGCATAGAGACCCGCTCAGGAGAAGCCGTCGCCATTAAAGCTTGTTTGAGGAAACTCAACACCGAACGCCCTTGAGTCCGACAAGTCTGAATTACACTCAGTAACCTAGCCGTCTGGGCAAAACCTGCCATCGAACGGGAGCCACCAGAAACCTTACGCTTCGTTACAGCCAAGCGTAACGAGCGTTCTGCACGATTATTATCCGGGGGAATTTCTGGATGGGACAGGAAATACCACCACTGCTCGGTCTTATCTCTCAGAGAGCGCAACAATAAGCCCGCGTCATGGCCGGCGAGGGGAAGCCACAGTTCGACTGCCCTCTGCACTTGAGAGATAAATTCCGCCGCCCATTCATGATAGGCCGCCCCATCCTCCGTTTCGCGCCACTGACGGTGCTTCTCAAAGGCTGTGTCAATCAAATCCAGAAATTCCTTCGCCAACTCTGGATTATTCTGCTTGAGCTTGCCAACTTTCTTGAAGTGCCGCCTCAGATGAGCCAAGCATTTTTGCTGGGCTTTTACCTCATAACCGTTGTACACACTGAAGTCATCGGAGACGAGTGTACCCTCAAAGCTGCGACCTAATAGGGTTTCTAATTCCGCCCTGGAACGAGTATCGGCGGCGTGGAATAGGCAAAAACCCACCCCGCACACCACCCACATCCACTCTTTCACTCCCTTGACTAACCATGGCGTTTCATCCACTTGGGCATAGCCTTGCTGTTTCACCCAGTCTCCCAGTTTCTCCACTGTCTGTTCAACGCTTTGGGATGCCCTTTCATTGGTCGCTTGTAATGTCCCCACCCCCACGGTGATCTGTCCGAGTTCCTCTAACAATTCCTGCTGCTTTTCATAGCTCATGTGAGCGTAGTTCCCTAACCACACCAACAGCGATTGCAGCCCTGCTCCTAGGCTTTGACTTCCCAGCACTTCCGGCGGCAACTCCCCCCATGTTGGCTGTCCACATCGGCTACAACTGCAACATTGTTGCTCATACTCCACTACTTCAATGGCTGGTTGGATTAACTCGGCCACCTCATGGCGGCGGATTTGTCGCGGCACTTTTTCCAACTCTTGGCTTCCACAGTGTCCACATATTTGCGGTCACACCACTTCGTAGCGGTCTATTCTCCCAAATCCTTTACGGGTTTTTCCTGGATGCCCCGGTTGCCCTCCCGGTTGGCGCTTGCCTTGGGTGGGTTGCTCTTTTTCTCGAGGTTGACGTTCTGAGCGTTTGTGGATGTCGCTGGATGGCGGTTTCGATGAACTCTGGCTATCACTTTTGGCGTTGTTCTTGAGTCGCTCTATTTCCAAGACCAATTGCTCAATAATGTCTTGTTGCTGCAACACCAGTTCCACCAGCACCTCTGATGATGCTTGTCTCAGTTGCTCTCGTTCGACGGCTGGGGGAATCTTGATAGGCTTCATTGTGTTACCTTAGCCATTTTTCCTGATTTGTCAACCCCCCTACCTGAATCCTTACGTTTTGTCATATCTGTATGGGCAAACATTGCTTTAGTTTCTGGGGCTTTTTCAAAGAGATAACTATAAAAAATCGTAGTAAATTTGTCTGAATTTTGCTTTAAGATAACAAAACTTTCTTCTAAAAGACTAACCTTAAAATGATAATACTCTTCTTGACAACGATTCAAGTAAACCTTAGCTACTTTATCAAAAGGATTCAAGGTCAGACATTGACTAAATAACGGTTCTGCTACATCAAAGCACAACAGCCGATACTGTTCAATTGCTTGTTCAAAAAGGGTCAAAGTCTGCTGCTTTTTCTCCCGAATGGGTAAGGGATCAGCCGCAAAAACTTCATAAATCGTAACCCCTTGAGATTTACCCTTAACTTTAACATGGTCAATTTCTCGAATATAATCGAGTCCAGTATTTAATTGCTTAAAAGTTGAGTCACTGATTAATAAAGGAACACCATATATTTTGGTTAATTGCTCAATCCGAGAGGCTAAATTCACCGCATCACTAATCACGGTATTTTCCATACGGTTTGCACTACCCACTGTTCCTAACATTAAGATTCCAGTATTGATGCCAATTCCAATGTCAATGGCAGGTTTGCCTTAGGTGACTCGTCTTTGATTGTACTGGACTAATCGTTCTAATAGTCCAATTCCGGCTTTAACGGCATCATCTGGACTGTGGGCAAATAACGCCATAATTCCATCGCCAATGTATTTATCAATAAACCCATTATTTTCCAAAATTGCTGGATTCATCCAAGATAAATAGTCATTAATGAACTGAAAATTATCTTCTGGAGTCATTTGTTCTGAAAGACGAGTAAAGTCACGAATATCAGAGAACAACACAGACATTTCCCGTTCAACATGATCCCCTAAATGAATATTAGTGATACTCTCACGATTTAACAAACTCAGGTGATCTTGAGGGATAAAACGACTATAGGCAATAATTAAATCTTCCCGTTCTTTCTCTCGCAACTTCACTTGATTAAAGGTGTCATTAAGTTGGGCAGCCATTGTATTAAAGGATTGGTCAAGAATGTTAAGTTCAACAATAGAACTGGGAGGAATATGTTGTTCAAGTTGACCACTGGCGATCGCCTGAGAAGCTGCTGTGAGGCGAAGAATCGGCCGGGTAATACGTTGAGCGGTTAAGATTCCTAGGGCGATCGCCAGTCCGAGAGCAATGACCATCAAGGTTAAAGCATAGTAGTGATCCGCATAAATTTGAGCCATAAAATCGGCTTCGGGAATTGTTACCACAATAAGCCAATCTAAACCATAGGGATCTTGAAAGGGTAAAATTTGCACAAAATACTGTTGATTATTAGAACGAAAATTCAGGTCTTGTGAGCGTTGAATTTGAGAAAAATGACCAAATTTTTCCTGAATAAAACGGGCTGTATCCCGAATTAAAGGGTCGTGACTTTCAACCGCTAAAATAAGATGGGCTTTGTCTCCCTGTCCTACCGTTAAAGGTTCATCGGTGGAACTCGAAATAATTTGACCATCTTGATCGATAACAAACGCTTGACCCGTTTTCCCAATGTGTAAGTTCGCTAAAAAATGACGAAACTCGGTCGGAGTTGAAACATCTGTTGCACAAACTCCTAGGGAATTTCCCTGACTATCATAAACTGGACGGACTGCTGTAATAGTGGGTAAAAGAGTGCCAAAATCTAAATAAATTTCGCTCCAAGTTGGTTTTTGAGCTTTCAGTGCGGCTTTATACCAAGGTCGTTGTCGTGGATCGTAGGGACCATCATCTGCAACAAAACTTAGACGGTTGCCCTGGCTATCCAGATTATAATAATGAAAGCGGTAATTGGTTTGAGAGCTTAAGGTTTGGAGATAAACTTGTCCTCCTGGCTCCTTTGTGCCAACGCCTAAAAATTCCCCCTGTTCTGTCCCGCAATAAATACTAAACAAAAAGGGGGTAAACTGAAACTGTTGCAGCATTTGATGGACATTTTTCGCTTGTTGAAAATCTAAATCACCTTCTATAAAAGCGGCTGCATTCAGTTGATTAATGTTATGGGGGCTGGTAAAATAACTTTGTAATTCTCCTTCAATGCGGGCTGTTAACTCATTTCTCAGTTGGCTTGAGAGATCATGAACAACCTTCTGGGAACTCTGGAAATAGATATAACTGACTAATCCAATAGCAGCAGTCAGTTGTAGAACAAAAGGGATAATCAGTGTTGAACGGAGGCGTTTCAATCCTAAAAGCCGAGTTACAATCATTCAGTGACTCCACTAATTTGGCAGGAGAAATAGAAACACGAGCTGATACGAAATACCAAAAAGAATGCTATCTGTAGATGGGGTGAGGGGGGTGTGAAACCTAACAATTCACCGCCTGACAGTAGCAAACATTTAAGTAAGTATATGGTCTTAGAACATCAGACCGAAATCTCTAAGGGATATCTTATAGTAGGGGCATTTTCTGAAGTTGCCTAGTCCAGAGTAGGAACAGAAGTTTTGACAATCCCCGCGCTTTGATTGCCGGGGATTTTTGATTACTGTTCACTAGACATCTCTTGGGACTGAAAAAAGCTAGCGATTAAGGCAACCATGAGCCACCATAAGGTATTGATGGGGGGACGATACCAGACGGTATCAAATAGACCATGAACTAACATCCCGGCACAAGCGGCGATCGCAGCCATTAACCAAAATGCTTGTTCATCCTTGATTTGCCGTAAACGGGCGAGTTGTTGTAAACCGAGATTAAAGGTGATCACCCCAAACCATAAAAATAGGGCAAAACCTACCCAGCCCACCTCAACCAGAGTTTCCAAGAAAATAGAATAGGCCCCCAAAGCGTCCCCGTAACCGGAACGGGCATAGAGGGGATAGACTTGTTTAAAGGCATCATTCCCCGGCCCAATGCCGATGATGGGATGATCGCCAATCATGCGAAAAACGGCCTCCCAGACGTTAATCCGGAAGTTATTACTACTATCTTCTCGCCCGGCAAAAATACTCATCACCCGTAAACGCAAAGGTTCTACAAGGGTGATGCCTAAGATAATTACGGCCGTCATGCTCCCAAATAGCATCGGCACTAACCAAATCCGCCAAAAGGTGGGTAAATACTCGGCAAACCAATAGCGCAGGAGGAGGAAAAAAGTAATCAGAAGGGCGAGGGCTGCAATCCATCCCCCGCGACTGTCGGTAAAGAATAAACAAGTGGTGTTGATAACCAGCATTACCCCCGCGAGGGTTTTGGGGAGATACCCCCGCCAAATGAATAAGGCGGCTATGCTGAGGGCGATCGCGGTGATTAAATATCCGGCTAATAAGTTAGGATTACCCAGGAAGCTATAAACTCGGGTTTCTTCGGCGAGGAGGGAGGTGGGATCATTCCAAGTGGCTAATTGTTCCACCCCCTTATATTGTTGACGAATACCGTAGGCGCTGACGAGGAGGGAGACGTGGAGATAAACCGCCATGACCCAATTCCGGAGACGAGGCGATCGCAACACTTGCGCCCCCAACAGAAACATAAACAAAAACAGCGTCAGTTTAATCAACCCCGAAAAAGCCGCACTTTTCACATCAGAAAAAGCCGTGGCAATAAGGGCAATGCACCAATACACGCCCACCGCGATATGAATAGGCGTAGACCCGGTTTTCAGGCGGTCTGAGAGAGTTAACATCAGCCAATAGCCCCCGGCCGCGATTAATAACACTCCCGTTGGATTGGAAGAGTTGGTAAAAGGGGCAATGAGGACAATCGCGCACAAAATGACCGCACCCAGAGGATTCGCCCATTGTAAAAACCAACTGCCCTCCCGCCAAGCGCTTAAGAAACCCACGAGGCGGTACAAATAGCTGCCCCCCCGCCATTGGGAGAGGGGCAAATCAGATAAGGTGAAGCGTTGCCACACAGAGTTCATGGGGGAAGTTTCAATCTAAAGACCGTTTCATTATAGAGGGCGATTGATCCCCCTCTCCCCTGCTCCCCTGCTCCCCTGCTCCCCTGCTCCCTTGCTCCCCAAGTTATTCAGCAAGCCCTACTTAATTTTGTGATGCCACCTCACGATGGCGGGGTAATTCGTAACAGAAAAAATCATGGGCTAACTTTGTATTGGGAAAAATCGCCCGGGCTTCGGCTAATAAATCCTTTAACGTCACCTCATTGGCTGGGGTGTACCGGGGGCTAAAGTGGGTCATGATTAATTCTTGCACTCCTGCCAATAGGGCTACCTGGGCGGCCATTGTTGAGGTGGAGTGTAAACGTTCAAAGGCAAATTGAGCGTCTTGGTGGGCAAAGGTGGCCTCGTGAATGAGTACATCGGCCCCTTGGGCTAATTCTACGGCTCCTTGGCAAAATACGGTGTCTGTGCAGTAAACGACACTGCGCCCCTTTTCCGGGTCACTACATAAGGTTTGACCGTTAATGATACGTCCATCGTCTAAGGTAATGGTTTTGCCCTGTTTGAGTTCTTTGTAAATGGGGCCGGGGGGGATGCCAAGGGCTTGGGCTTGTTCGACATTAAAGCGTCCGGATTTATCTTTTTCTGTCACCCGGTAGCCGTGGGCTGTCACGCGATGTTCTAGTTTTTGGGCGGTGACGGTAAATTCTGCATCCTCATAGACTAGCCCGGCTTGTACGCGGTGAATATTCACTCGGCGGGCAATATCAAGCTGAGAACAACGGGCTGAGGTTTTGATGTAATCGGCTAGGGCTGGGGGGCCGTAAATATCTAGGGTGTGTCCGGTGCCAGCGAGGCCAATACTGGCGATTAATCCCATCAGACCATAGATATGGTCGCCGTGCATATGGGTGATGAAAATGCGGCGGATTTGCGAGGTTTTCAGGTCGCTGCGCAGAAATTGATGTTGGGTGCCTTCGCCACAGTCAAAGAGCCACACTTCCGCCCGTTGGGGTAAACGGAGGGCAATACTGGATACATTGCGCGATCGCGTGGGAACGCCGGAACTGGTACCTAAAAACGTAATTTCCACAAGTGAATGTTCTGGATTTAAACAAATACCATCTATCAGCTTATCTTACTTAGTGGGCTGTTGACTGTCCAACCAGTTCAGCGCAGGCTCACCCTCTTTCCCTCAGCGAGAACTCGCTCAAGCTAGATTTTTTTTTCTGTACGAAAAAATAGGCTCTCCTCTTGAAGAAATAACTAGCCCCGGCCATCCTAATCTGAACCTTCAGAACTTTAACGGATAGGTAGTGTGATTTAAAATACACTTTATTAGCCAAAAGTTCGTAGAATTTGCCAACGGCACAGAGGGGCTGATTTGATTAAAATAAAGATAGAGAAAAAAGTCTAGACAAAAAGGGTCAAACGTCTGGATAAAATCCTAAAGGTAATTGTTGTCACATCTTGAAACCAAAGAAGCTTGCGATACCATTGGGACATGAGATAGGCTCAAAGAAGGGGCAATACATTTCGCTTCTTCTGACTCAGACTTTTAACCCTTGTAGATTGTTCCGTTTTTAGCTATTGTTCGTCCAGCCTGTTCCCAAAATATAACTTCCTTTATTGCTTCCCCCAGGTCGATATGTCTAAGCAAGCTCTAACACGGAATCCGCTTTTTCCCCCCACTCAGGTTTTAGGTCAATTAAAGAGTGGACAGTTATTTTATGTACAAGCGACTCCCGGTAATGCGCTGATTATTTGTCACACCCACTATGCGGAAATTGTGGGGCCAGGGGCGATGGTGGGGGGAATTGTGGATCTCGATTGTTCTCGCTTGGTCCCCTTGGGGAAAGTGGCGCTGACTTATCTAGAATCCTTTGAGCAGAAAAAAGACGCTTTCTTCCATCGTCAACAATGGCTGAGTGCAACGCAAAAAGTGGTAAAACAAGGGGTGCCTTTAAAACGAGCGAGTTTGATTTTAGTCATGATGGAACGCTATTTTGGGGCGGCAATTACCGATGGGTTAGAGGATGAATTGCTGGCGAGTTTAGTGGGGGTTTTGCCTAGTACAATGGAGCTTGCCCGTCAATATCGACGGAGTAAACAACAGGAGAATTCTGGGGTAAAAGTGGGGGACAATCAGGAGGAAACGATTGCGCTAGAATCGACTGCGCTAGAATCGACTCCTCCTCTGTCTCCCCAATAATAGACCATGATTGATGACCCCCTAACTATTTTGGTGGTGGAAGATGACGAAATAGACCGGATGGCTGTCCGACGCGCTTTAAAAAAGGCCGAGGTGGATTTTGTCATGGTGGAGACGGAGACTTGTCAAGGGGCGTTAGAGCAGTTAACTCGGACGAGATTTGATTGTGTGTTCTTGGATTATCGTCTGCCGGATGGGAACGGATTGGATTTAATTCGGACAATTCGCGATCGCCAAATTAAAATCCCCTTGATTGCACTGACGGGGCAAGGGGATGAACAAATTGCCGTCGAGTTGATGAAAGCGGGGGCTTCAGATTATCTCTCCAAAAGTAAAGTTTCCCCGGATACCTTATGCCGTAGTTTATTCAGCGCCGTGCGGGTTTATTCTGCTGAACAAGAAGCCCAAGAAGCCAATCAAAGATTATTAGAAAGTGAGGAGCGCTATCGTTTAGTGGTGGAGGGGTCCCATGATGGGATTTGGGATTGGGATTTACAGCGTCAGACGATCTACGGCAATGACCGTTTATTGGCAATTGTGGGCTTTTCCCCTAATGCGGTGGTGATTACGCCCAAATTGATTTTAAAACTCCTCCATCCTGATGATCGGCCCTATCTCCTCCATTTAGTGCAGGAACATCTCAAGGGGAGGGCGGAATTTGCTTTAGAGTTTCGCATCCGTCATCAAAGCGGCGAATATCATTACTGTACGGTGCGGGGGAAAGCCCAACGCGATCGCACCGGAACCCCTTTCCGTCTGTCGGGGGTGGTGAGTGATATTACGGAACGGAAACGCACCGAAGAGCGATCGCGCTTTTTGGCCTCCGCCACTACCCTCCTTTCCGCCACCCTCGACTATCAAACCACCCTCAAAAACCTCGCCCATTTGATTGTTCCTCACCTTGCCGATTGGTGTACCATTAACCTCGCTGAACCGAATAAATCCCCCCATTTAATCGCCGTTGCTCATGTTCACCCAGAACAAGAAACCCTCGTCTGGCAACTACAAGGGGACAATCGCACCCCCCAAACCACCCAAGTTTTTCAAACCGGGCAATCTGTAGCCTGTTTTGAAGTCTCCCCCGCTCTCCTGAGTGAATTGTCTGTGAGTCCTCAACAACAAGACCTTTTAACTCAGTTAAAATTCTCTTCCTATATTTGTGTTCCCCTACGCACCCGAGAACGGATTTTAGGCTCAATTCTCTGCGTCTGGGGCCAGTCCAGTCGTCATTACAACCAAGAAGAACTAGAGTTTATCGAAGATTTAGCCTACCGTGCTGCCCTGGCCATTGAAAACGCCCGCTTATATAAAGAAGCTCAAGAGGCCGCCCGCATGAAAGCGCAATTTTTAGCCATGATGTCCCATGAACTGCGCACCCCCATGAATGCCATTATTGGCTTTTCCCAAGTCTTGTTACGCCAACGATCTGGCACCCTCACCCGGCGACAAATCCAGATGATTGAAAGTATTCATAACAACGGGAAAAACTTACTCACCCTAATTAATGACATTCTGGATTTATCGAAAATTGAAGCCCATCACCTGATCTTAAAACCAGAAATCCTCAACTTAGAGCAATTAGTCGCCACAACCTTGGATAGTTTGCGCCCCCTAGCCGATGAAAAACAATTGCCTTTGTGCCTAGAGTCGCAACTCCAAGACAGCAAAATTTTGAATGATCGCGATCGCCTGCGTCAAATCCTGATTAACCTCCTCTCCAACGCCCTCAAATTCACAGAAACCGGACAAATCACCATCACCCTCCGAGAAATCCCCCCCCACCACATCCAGATTGTGGTACAAGATTCCGGCATAGGCATCGCCCCAGACCAACAGGCCTACATCTTTGACGAATTCCGCCAAGTAGACCAAACCACCACCCGCAAATATTCCGGCACTGGCTTAGGATTAACCATTACGAAATCCCTTGTCGATTTAATGGGCGGAACCATCACCGTAGAGAGTCAACTTGAACAAGGTTCAGTGTTTTGTGTCACCCTCCCCCGTCATTTGGCTAGTACAACCTAATTATTCCCCCCCCTACTCACGGTAAATGTCGTGAAAAATTAGGAGAAATAAGGCAAAATGCCGATGTTTAAACTATTGGTAAAAAACTACACTGAAAGAAAAGCAGTTTCAGGGTACAGGTAGCTTAAATACCGTAAAAATACGGTAAAAAAACGACCTCAACAAAATCTTTATAAAGACTGGAAGTTATATCCATTAAGGCTTTAAACTCTTAAAGCCTTATTTTTTTGCCATTTTACCCCCTTTTCTCTTCATGATTACTTTACAATAAAATACGTGAATTTTCTGTTACTCCGTAAAAACAATTAGGTTATATTAAGGTCATTCTTGTTGGGTGCATTGCAAACACAGGACAATCCCTGATGTTATTACGGAAAGCAAGAACCCATGATCTAACCTTTTGACCAATCACAAACTTTTTACCCCAAACACCATGAAAACTCTATCTGTTCTCCTGCAACCTCATCACAGTATGTTTCAAGGATGCAGATCCATAACTTCCATCAACTACATTGTCACTCATGCACTCCAGACAGGGTTTTTAAGCACCAGCGCAGAAGAAAAGCTGCGCCAACTCTTACAAACTACGAACTATGGAATTGAAGAATTGAGAGCTTATTCAGACTTACAAAAAGCGGTGATGGATGGGTGGGTGCGTCAGGAATCCCGAGAAAGGCTCTTGCAGCAAGTCATGGCACAGGTGGCTTAAAGACAAGATGATCGGGGAGGTATGACCTAATCAGCACAGGTAAAACGACGAACAAATCCCTTGATTGAATAATCATTATTTATCCGTTTCTTATTTCGCTACATCTTACTCAATCAGGGTTTTATCCCAAAACTAAACGTTAAAATGCACTGAGTTTATCAATTCTAATACATAAAATTGGGGAAGATGACCTTAAGTTTTTCTCGGTAAAGTGATGGTGAATTTTGTACCTTGATCTGACGTGGAATCTACCGTTAAATTCCCCCCATGCTGTTCTACTACAATTTGATAGCTAATCGCTAACCCTAAACCTGTCCCGTGGCCGACAGGTTTTGTTGTGAAGAAGGGATCAAATATTTTCCCTTGAATCTCTTCTGGAATTCCTCCCCCATTATCGGCAATTTGAATCATAACGTCTTGTTCTGTTGCCAAGGTGTTAATCCATAACGTGGGTTCATTCACTTCTAATTCATTGAAAGCCTCTATAGCATTGGTGATGATTTGCAGAAAAACCTGATTGATTTGCCCGGGATCACATTCAACTAAAGGAATAGGCTGATAATCTTTTATAATCTGAATCTCTGGGCGTTTTTCATTGGCTTTTAGCTGATTTGTGAGAATAGCTAATGTGCTATCTAATCCCTCTTGTAACGGAGTGTCTTTAAATCCAGCTTCATCTAAGCGGGCAAAAATACGCAAGGCCGCGACGATAGTTTTAATCCGTTCAGAACCAACCCGCATAGAATAAAGCAGTTTGGGCAAATCTTCCTGCACAAAATCCAAATCAGCATCTTCTAAATGCTCTAAGAGTTCTGGGGGTGGTTTAGGATAGGTGCGTTGGTATTCTTGAATGATAGAAAGCAGAGAATTGGCATATTCTTCTGTGTGTTGAATATTGCCATAGATGAAATTAACCGGATTATTAATTTCATGGGCAATTCCCCCGACTAATTGTTCCAAACTAGACATTTTTTCGGCTTGAATTAACTGCATTTGAGCCGTTTTTAAGTTCGCTAAGGCTTGAGTTAATTCGGAAGTTCGTTCCCCGACTCGTTGTTCTAACTCACTGTTAGTATTTTCTAAGCGCTGAAAGGCATCCTGTAAAATAGTTGTCATTTGGTTGAAAGAGTGAGCTACCCGATCGAGTTCTTGAATTGGAGAGGGGGGTAAAGGCTGCAATCCTTGGTTGTCAGGATTTTTAAGGGATTGAGTGTCGTCTGCGATCGCCAAACTGGTTTGACTGAGTGCTAAAATAGGCTGGGCAATACGTCGCGCCATATAATAACCAAACCCAATGGCTAAGATTAACCCAGCAACACAGAGCAAAATAGTATTACGACTGTTGGCTTGAATTTGTCCGAAAACTTCCGATTTCGGCACGGCCACCACAATGAACCAATCTAACCCCGGTTCTTCAGCAAAGGGTAAAATCTGGATAAATTGTTCCTCATGATTAATGGCTAAATCTGGTGCAGATTGGGATGGTCTAGAATCAAGGAGAGAAAGACGATCTCGCATCAATAAACCGACTTCCTGCATTAACTCATGGTCTGAATCCTCCGCTTTCACTCGTTGTCGTCCTTCGGAAGTTTCTACAGTCACCGTATCGGGGACAGAACTGGCCACCAAAGACCCATCTCGTTCCATAATAAAAACCTTGCCCCCTTGTCCTAAATCCAATTGAGCTAAAAACTCGTCCACATCGGACAAATATAAACGAGCGCTCACCATGCCAATGAACTCCCCATTGTCGTAAAGGAGTTCACTAACCGGAAGAACTAGAATCCGGGGATTGCCAAATAAGTTAAAAATGGGATTCCAAACCGCTTGGGGTTGTTCTTGGGTTGTTTGTTGTAAGGTTTCTTGGTACCACTCTCGGGTTCTCACGTCAAAATTAGCACGACTGGAGAGAAGTGAGGTTCTGCGACCCATTTCATCCAAACCGTAGGTAATCATGGATTGGGTTAATAAATCGGCCATTTGTAACACTCGTTCTGAACGAGTCTCATCTTCATACTGAACAGCCGTAAAACTGCCATCTACTCCCGCAAAGGCAACATTCCCGATTTCTGGAAATAGGGTGAGTAAATCATAAAATTGCCGCTCACGACTTGAAGGATCTTGAATATCTAATTGTCCGCTACGGACGGCATTGATATTGATTTGGTTAACTCGATGAGGTGTGTTCAAGTAATTAATTAAATATTCTTCTACTCGTGCCATTCTTTCGGTGCCGAGTTGATTGGCTAAATCTCTTACGGCTTCCTGAGTATTGCGAATGGCTAACCACCCTGTTAACGTAACCGCTAATGTTACTTGTACCACTAAAGGAACGGTTAAAAGCCAACTGAGAGGAATCTTGCGGCGCAAGGATAGAAAAAACGGAGAAGTCTGCATCACGATTGGTCCATTGAGCAAATTATTCCTACTATAGCTTTTGTGATAGGGGATCTGCTGCCCCCCTGTCAGAGCGTGGTTGATGGAGTTATTAACCGACGGGGGGAGGAAAAGCTATATAATATCTTTGCCTTCACAGTCCCACCGACGGAGAAATAAGTTTTGGGCATTGATCTACGCAGTTACGTTTTTCTCGACAATCTACAACCCCAACACGCTGCCTATATTGGAACCGTTGCTCTTGGTTTTCTCCCCCTTCCGGGGGATACGTCTCTCTGGATTGAAATTTCTCCCGGTATTGAGATTAACCGCATTACGGATGTTGCTCTTAAAGCAACGGCTGTCCGTCCGGGGGTGCAGTTTGTAGAACGTTTGTATGGATTGTTGGAAATACATTCTCCGAGTCAAGGAGAAACGCGAACGGCGGGACAAGCGATTTTAGATACTCTGGGGGTATCAGAACGCGATCGCCTCAAACCCCGGATTATTTCGAGCCAAATTATCCGCAATTTGGACGCACACCAAGCCCAGTTAATTAATCGCAGTCGTCGCGGCCAGCTACTTTTAGCCGGACAGACGCTCTATGTATTGGAAGTGCAACCGGCGGCCTATGCTGCTTTAGCGGCCAATGAAGCGGAAAAAGCGGCCTCTATTAATATTTTACAAGTCTCTGCTATTGGCAGTTTTGGGCGGTTGTATTTAGGGGGAGAGGAACGTGATATTTTAGCGGCTTCTCGCGCTCTGATTGGAGCGTTAGAAAGTGTCTCGGGACGACCTCATCCCGACCAAAACAATGAGTAAAACCGAGCAAACTGTGAACAATTATCACTTAAAGCTGGTCTGGATCAATCCCCAACTCCCGTAATTTTGCTAAAGCGCGATCGCGTTGTTGTTGAATTTGATCTCGTTCCTGTTGAATTTGATCCCGTTCCTGTTGAATTTGATCCCGTTCCTGTTGAATTTGATCTCGTTCCTGTTGAATTTGATCCCGTTCTTCCATAAACTCTCCGGGATCTTTAAACCGTTCCCCATTAGGATAGAAAACCATCAATCCCTCTGCACCCAATTCAAAGCGAATTTGTAACAGGGGAGAGATCCAAGGGAGATGGAGGGGAGTAATTAAAACAAAATCCTCCCCCTGCTCCTCTCGCACAAACCCCCAAAAATCATAGGATTCTGGGTCATAAAAAAACATTTCTAGCACCCCATGTTTTTGATAGAAAGTTTGTTTTGCTAACATCTCGCTGCGGGTGTTACTCGGGGAAAGAATTTCAAAGACCACTTGAGGAGCAATATTATCCTCCTCCCATTGTTTGTAACTGCCACGATATCCGGGAGGACGACCAAACACTACCATAGCATCCGGTGCTTGAGCCGGGGCGGGGGGTCTTTCTACCTGTACGGGATACCACAGTAAATCCCCCGCGACAAAGACTTGTTGATTGACAAATAACCGTCTCAGATTGCTGACTAGACAGACAATCCAATCATACTGTAGGGTATTTTCCGCCATAGGTTTGCCATCGGAATCTGGATAAAGAATGTGAGGTGGGATAGGTGTTTGAACCATGGGTCATAGTCCTACATTATGGGAGTGCCATCTAAATTGGGGCGTAATTTCACACGAACAACAACGCCAGTGATGTTATCATGACCGTTTTCGATGTTGGCGAAACGGACTAAATCATACAATCCTTCTTCTAAATTAGCCCGAGAACTGATTAAGGGGGTTAAATAATCTTCATAGTGTTTTTCTAGTAAATCCCCATCGGATACACCGTCAGAACAGAGTAAAAAGACGGTATCTTCGTGAACTTCTAGGAACAAAACATCCGGTTTCACAAAATCATTTTCTCGGGGGCCGAGAGCTTGGGTGAGTTGGAAGGCATCGGGACGTGCATAGGCATCTTCTGGGTCTACCCCGCGTAAAATTTCCCGTTGTCCGACTTCATGATCTCGGGTTAATTGTTCAATGCCTTGTTTGCGGGTGATTTGGTAAACGCGACTATCTCCGACATGGGCGATCGCAACATTCCGATCCTGTACCAAGACCATGACCAAGGTTGTCCCCATGCGACCACTCCCAGACCGGGAATTTTCTAGGTTAACTGTGTAAATCTTTTCATTGGCCGTTAAGATGGCCTGACGGATGGTTTCCTCATCGGGTAACACTGTGGGATCAGTCCAATGTTCTCGAAAATAGTATTGTAGAGATTCTACAGCCATCGCACTGGCGACCTCTCCGGCCGCGTGTCCTCCCATGCCATCACAGACAATATAAATCCCTTTGGCTTGTAGGGTTTTCCCGAGGGGGTTTTCTGTGCTGTGGATTAGGGTTTCAATGCCAAAGGTATCTTCATTATGGTCCCGTCCTCCCACATGGGTTAAACCGGATGCGGTGAGGCTGAGTAACTGCATGGGGAGGACAATCGTGGGAACATCTTCCCCCTCCATGGGATAGTTCATTTTTTCCTCATGGGCCCCAGCACTCATTTCCTGTTCCTCGACTTCATCGGAGGGATCCGGTTCTGGGTTATTCTCTTCCTCATCGGGGGCCTCTTGTTGACGGGCGAATTCTCGTAAGCGCGATCGCACATCATCCACCACTGTAATCTTGCCTTCCATTAACCCACCCAACAAGTCCGCCAAGGGGCCGTAGAGGGTGCGTCCCGTTTGACTAAAAAAGCGTTGCCACAACTGTCCTAAAGCACTCAATTCCGGCTGATGTTCCGGGTCATCGGGATAGAGTTGCTGTAAACACAGCACCCTATCCTCATCGACCCGTAAATTACTCGCTTCTAACAAACTTTGGCAGTACCCCAAAGACGCTAAATTTTGCCACAATTGAGCCAGTTCATCCAACCAAGATAAAACCTGTAACAGGGGAATATCTGGATCTTCCCAACACTGAGTTAACCCGGCATAGTTTTGACGATCTTCGAGCAACACCACCGTTTTTTCTGGGGTTTCCCAAGCATCATAAAGACGGGGAATAATGGGACAGAAACGATCCTTCAGTAATTGATAGGGAATCGCCATGGCAGGGACTCCCGCTTGTTGTAGGCCTTCCTCCTGAGACTCTGATGAATCGGTCAGCACCGCGTTAGGGTCAAGGGTTGCCGTTGCACTCAGTTGAGAACTTAAATAGGACTCTGCGAGGGGTTGAGAGTCCCACACCTGCACACTATACCCCTCACCGTAGTGGGGGGAGGGGGAGAGGGCTGAATCGCTGTAAATGTGATAACGCTGGTTGGGGTCTAATGCGGCCACCTCGGGGATCTCCGTCTCCTCCCCTTGGGCTAATTCTACATTCTCTGACTCAACGGCGGGAGTTTTAGGGATAATCAAAGCGAGGAGCGGTTTCACCATAGACGCGCCACAATGGGGACAAATCTGCTCTTCCCATCCCACCGGTCCGCCGCATTCCTCACAATCCCTTACCGTTAGGGAAGTTCCACATTTTTGGCAATACTTGTTTTGTGTCGGGTTTTTCGATTGGCATTCAGGACAAACCAGCATAGGGGAACTTCCTCAACTCTATTAGTCATTTTGACACACTCCCTAACTATTGACACTCCCGCCGTTAATTGCTGACGCAATCTAACGGGGGATTCTTGCTTCTTCAATGACACTTAGCTAGGGCTTGCTGAATAACTCTACTCGTAGGGTTAGGGAACACCGGATCTGGGAACAGGGAACAGGAGGAGTCGAAAAAAGGCAAGCCTTTTTGATTATTTATCCCTAAAACCTTGCAATTTCTCGCTCTTAAAATAGCCCAAAGCCCTATTAACATTGCTTACAGGGATATTCAGCAGACCCTAGCTATAGCATACAATAAACCTTGCTTTTGGACGGGAACCTACTTTGTTTCTACTGGCGGTGGTGTTACAGTTGAGCAACTTAAAAAATATGTTGAAGCTCAAGATTTTCCACCCAATTAAGGACTCCCTTTGGTCGGTTTTCTTGGTTGGTCAAAATTTATCTCGCCGTTAAGCCTATCGGCTCTAACGGGAGTCCTATGAGTGACATTTAAGATAGGTAATAGGGGAGGGGGGCAGGGGAGCGGGGGAGCAGGGGAGAAATTATCAATTATCAATTGTCAATTATCTATTCCCTATTCCCTATTCCCTATTCCCTAGTCAAAGCCTCTTGTACCCATTGCTGTAGGGTGGGGACTAACTCCTCTAGGGGGATTTCTTGGGTTTCCTTGGTGGCCCGCTTCACGACTTCCACCTTGCCATTTTTAAGCGATCGCCCCGTCACAATACGATAGGGAATACCAATTAAGTCCGCGTCCTTAAACTTCACCCCAGCGCGCTCATTGCGGTCATCGAGCAAGGTTTCTACCCCCCCTTGGTTTAACGCCTCATAGAGGTTCTCGGCCACCCCTAACGCTTCGGTATCATTCACATTGGGGACAATCACAATGGCATGGTAGGGGGCAATGGCAACAGGCCAGACAATGCCATCTTGATCATAGGACTGTTCCACGGCCGACTGAGCGAGACGAGACACCCCCACCCCATAACAGCCCATCCACAAGGGGATTTCTTCCCCATTTTCGCTGGTATAGGTGGCTCCCAGTGCTTGAGAATACTTGGTTCCCAACTGGAAAATATGCCCCACTTCAATGCCTCGGGCTGATTTTAAAACTTGAGTGGGATCGTGAACAGCGCGATCGCCTGCCATTGCCGTCCGTACATCCACCTGTAGGCTAGGTAACTTAAACTGTTGGCCCCAATTCGCCCCAAAAACGTGATATCCCGGCTCATTCCCCCCGGTGACGAAGTTTTTGAGGTTCACCGCCGTTTCATCCACCAGACGCAGAAATTTCGGGTGAATATCGGCCGTTTTGCCAATATAGTCATCCCCCAAATCTGGCGCAATATAGCCCAAGGGTAACGGTTTTGCCGCCCATTTTTTCTGGGCCTCTTCATCGGGGACCTCTAAGCTTAAAATCCCCTTCGCCCCAAACTGTGCGGCCCGTTTCACTAACTCATTTTGCAACTTCACCCCATTAACATCCTGATCTCCCCGAATACTCACCAACACCAGCACCTGTAATCCCGTGTCGTAAATGGCCTGATAGAGAACATTTTTCAACACGGCTGTGGGGGAACATTGGGCAAAATCCGCTAAAGTGGCAATGGTGGGAGTATTGGGTGTTGCCCGCTTTTCATACTTCGTAAAGGGAGAAGGCACGGCATCGGGAGGCAGAGACACCGCCTTTTCTACATTAGCCGCATAGTTGCCATCTTCGGTGTATAACACCTCATCCTCCCCCGCTTCGGCCAACACCATAAACTCCTGAGATCCTGATCCACCAATTGCCCCGGAGTCCGCATCGACAGCCACAAATTCTAAACCACAGCGCGAGAACATATTCCGGTACGCTTGATCCATATCCCCATAGGTTTGTTTGAGACTGTCCTCATCGGTATGGAACGAGTAACCATCCTTCATGATAAATTCCCGACCGCGCATCAAACCGAAACGGGGGCGAATTTCATCCCGGAACTTGCTTTGAATTTGGTATAAATGTAGGGGCAGTTGACGATGGGAGCGAATCATCTCTTTTGCGATCGCCGTGATCACCTCCTCATGAGTCGGACCCAGTGCCACCTCCCGATTTTGGCGATCCTGAAACGCAAACATAATCCCCTCCGCCTTGGTGTAAGTATCCCACCGTCCCGACTCCTTCCACAACTCCGAGGGCTGCAATTGAGGTAATAGACATTCTTGGGCCCCGGTGCGATCCATCTCCTCCCGCACAATTTGGGAAACCTTGCGTAACACGCGCCACATTAACGGTAAATAGGCATACACCCCGCTTCCGATGCGTCGAATATACCCCGCCCGCACTAACAATTTATGACTCGGAATTTCTGCGTCCTTGGGGTCCTCACGCAGGGTAACAAACAGCATCTGTGACAGTCGCATGGTTTTCTTTCCTTAAGAATGATCCTCCATCGATCTAGAATATCAGCGCACCGTAGACATTGGTTCAGACTTCAATCTGTTTCAATAGATCAATCAACTGCCGGGTCCGTGCCTCACGCCCCTCACAATTGAGATGATTCTCCGTATCATAAAACCAATCATCGGGATATACGAAGTCTTGGGGAGAGCCTAGAATGTAGGGATGGTGGGTGTCTCGCAGGCGCTGTTCAATTTGTTGGGCGATCGCCTCACTCCCAGCCCAAGCACTTTCCGACACCGGGGGAAACAAATAATAAACCCCCATTCCTTGCAACTTTAAACTATCAATTCCCTTTTTAATCAGTATAATATGAGCCTCATGGTGTTGCGTCCAAACCTCACCATAGGCCGCAGGAAACCCCGTCAAATCAAAAGATTCTCTCCCACAATCTAGCACCATATCGCCATTCACAATACGACTACCAACCGCCATAACTTCCTCCCCTTCCACCACCGGAGAAACGGCCTTTTTCCCTTGAATTGAACGATTGATTCCATACACCAACATCATCCCCAATCCTTGTTGACCATGATCTAGCAATTGCTTAGAATATTGCCAAGGATCCAGTAAAAACGCTTCAGGATAGCGAAGTAAAAAAGTTAAGGCAAAATAGCCCGGAAGTTTAGCCTGAGTCGTGCGATAAAACCCCGCACTCCAAGATAAAATAACCGTATCACCCCGTCGAGCATTCCATTTCGCATCAGAAACCGTAAAATCCGCCCCCGTATTCGCATAATATCCTAAATTCAACGTACGCCGTTTCAAATTAACATGAACCTCTTGGGCAGATAAGCCAAACGTCACACTAGAATCACCCATCAAAATAATCCGAGGAGAGGGATATTGCGCCGACTGCTTCCGCAGATATTCCAACTCTAATCCCGGACTCCCATAGCCATCTTTTAACGCCAAAGAACCGATCATCAGCAAAGGAACGGCTTGAATTAAAAAAAACAAGCTACAACGCAGCCAAAATTTTTTCAACATAGTATATCACCCTAAAATTGAAAGTAAATAAAATCAGACGAGATCACACGAGTTTGTACTAAAGTAATCCAAACTCCCAAGGAATAAACAATCCAATGTAGTTTTAACGGTGTATTGAAAACGCGCTCTTTAAAATTCGGCCAATACTCATCACAAACCTCGCAAACTAACAAAATAAATAGACAAGCTAACGAGATGAAATTAGAACGAGTATCTCCCCTCACGATTAAATCATAGCCATCCTGTAGCCATTGGGACGGATAGGCGAAACCTTGGACAATAACACCGAGTGCTTGTATCGCTTGAGACAAGGTTTCCGCCCGGAAAAAGATCCAAGTAAAACAGATAAAAATAAAAGTGATTAAAATCCCCAAAATCTGACCCACAAAAGGCGGTAAAAATCTAAACTCACGGGCTAAGTTTTTTCCCTTTAATTGCTCCTGACGTTGCCAATATTGACTCACAAACTGAGGAATCAAAGCCAAACCGTTTAAAAGCCCCCACCAGACAAAAGTCCACCGCGCCCCGTGCCACAATCCACTTAAACCAAAGGTGATGACAATATTCCGTATCCCTTGCAGCATCGTCCCTCGACTGCCCCCAAGAGGAATATAAACATAATCCTTAAACCATTGATATAGGGAAATATGCCAACGTCGCCAAAACTCATTAATATTAGGGGATAGATAAGGTTTATTGAAATTCTGGCACAGGTCAATATTAAATAACTTTGCCGTACCAATCGCGATATTAGAATAGCCAGAAAAGTCGCCATAAATCTGGAAAGCAAAGGCAACCGTAGCTAGAGCAATTTCTGCCCCCGTTGCCGTCTGAATCTGATTATAAACTGGATTGACAAACTGAACCCCTAAAGGATCAGCAACAGCCACCTTTTTAAACAATCCCCAGAGAATTAATTGACATCCTAACCGCGCATTTTTATAATCAAAGGATTGCTGAACCCCAAACTGAGGCAGTAAATGAGCCGCCCGTTCAATTGGACCCGCCACTAATTGGGGGAAAAAAGAAACAAAGGTTAAAAATTCTAATAAAGAGTGGGTCGGTTGTAGTTTTCCTCGGTAAATATCTAGGGTATAGCTTAAAGTCTGGAAAGTGTAGAAACTAATCCCGACAGGTAAAATAATATAAAGGGCTGGACTATTTAGATTAATCCCTAAACTAGCAAAAACGCTGACAAAGTTATCGACAAAAAAATTAAAATACTTAAAAATCCCTAACATCCCTAAATTAAAGAGTAAGCTTGCCCCTAAAAGATGGCGACGCTGTTTCGGGTTTTGATTCGTCTTTAAATTTAAGCCAATAAAAAAGTCTAACAAGGAAGAAGCGAGAATGAGCAAACAAAATCGCGCATCCCACCAACCATAAAAAACATAACTGGCAATAAGTAATAATACATTACGTTGGGTCTGGGTCTTTAGATGCCAGTACAGCGTGAAAACAATTATTAAAAAAAACGGGAAAATTAGGGAGACAAAGTTCATAATATGTTAAAGGCATAGACTGACCTAAAAAGTGAAAAAAGGGGCAGTGCGAAAGACTATTCTCCTAAAACTCTATTGTTTAATAAATTGTTGAGATAGTAGTGATGGCGGTATCTTAAAACTTCGTGATGGTTTTAAGCTTGATTGACCCGCTTGTATCGATTAGTGATTCAGATTTACCCCTCTGGTTCTAACCCAGAATTCAGGGCGGGTCAAGAGGGAAGAGTGAGGCTCAGAAATTCTCTGACTCTCAGGGAAAGAATCCGGGTAAACTAGACCAAGAAGCCCCATAAACGAATTATGACTTTTACTCCTGCCATTCAATGGTATCCCGGACATATTGCCAAAGCAGAACGCCAACTAAAAGAGCAACTGAAAAATGTTGATGTGGTGTTCGAGGTATTAGATGCCCGCATTCCTTTATCTTCCCAACATCCTCAAGTCAAGGAGTGGATTAATACCAAACCTCGTCTATTGCTGTTGAATCGCATGGATATGATTCCCAGTGATTTATATACCCCTTGGCAAAAATGGTTTGAGTCTCAGGGAGAAAGGGTGTATTTTACCAATGCCAAGGCGGGCAAAGGGGTGAAAGAGATTATTAAAGCGGCCAAACAGTTTGGGGAGGGGGTAAATGAAAGACGACGGGATAGAGGCATGATGCCGCGTCCTGTGCGGGCGGTGGTGATTGGTTTGCCTAATGTGGGGAAATCGGCATTAATTAACCGTTTGGTGGGGAAAAAAGCGGTAAAAAGTGCGCGACGGGCTGGGGTGACGCGACAGTTGCAATGGGTGAGACTTTCCGATGATATTGAGTTGTTGGATGCGCCGGGGGTGATTCCTTGGCGTTTGGAGAATCAAGGGGATGCGGTGAGGTTGGCGATTTGTGAGGATATTGGGGAAGCGAGTTATGATAATCACCGGGTGGCGGCGGCTTTGGTGGACTTATTGCAAGAGTTAGACTTTTCTGAGGTGTTGTCTTCTCGTTATGGGCTGGAGGTGGGTGCTAATACCGGGGAGGAGTATCTTTACACCTTAGCCCATCAACGATATCAGGGGGATTTGGAACGGGTGGCGGTGTTGTTTTTGAATGATTTTCGTAAGGGCGTATTAGGGGCGATTCCCTTGGAGTTTCCGCCTTATGTTGATTAGCTGGCAATTAGAAACCGGGTTTTCGATGGGGTTTGGAAGGAAAAGGAGAGGATGAACGTAACCCGGTTTCTGGGTTAGCTGGGGATTAGAAACCGGGTTTTTGAGAGGGTTTGGAAGGAAAAAGAGAGGATGAACGCAACCCGGTTTCTGGGTTATCTGGGGATTAGAGGGTTTCAGGTTGATGGTGGTTAAAATCGTATTGACCATTCTAGTGAGGAGTTTTCCGAGGATTGATCGCAATGCCCTATCGTCGGATTGTTTTAAACGCGGGTCATTATTATCATGTATACAATCGTGGTCATAATCGCGAGCTTATTTTCTTTGAACGGGAAAACTATCTCTACTTTTTGCGACAACTTAGAAAATATCTAATTCAGCGACAAGTTGCTGATGTTATAGCTTATTGTTTGATGCCCAATCATTATCATTTACTGCTGTATATTAATGTGGATTATTTATCGCGAGCAATGCAGCAGTTAGGGGTATCCTATGCCAAAGCAATCAATCAGCGTTATCGACGAGTAGGCAGTTTATTTCAGGGTCGATTTCAGGCGATCGCCGTGGATTCGGATGAGTATTTATGGCAGTTAACCCGATACATTCATTTAAATCCAGTCAAGGCCAATCTGGTCAATCGGCCAGAAGAGTGGGAGTTTTCAAGTTATCCAGAATATTTAGGATTACGGCGGGGAACTTTACCCAAGCTAGAGGCGATGCAGGATTATTTTGAGTCAGCTACTGATTATCGTTTATTTGTAGAAAGTTCGATCCAAAGTACCGCGATTCAGCATTTAATGTTTGACGAATAGCAATAAGTTAGAAACCGGGGTTTTTCTGGGTTAGCTGGGGATTAGAAACCGGGTTTCAGGAGGGTTATAGCGAAAAGGGAAGGAGTGCAAGAAACCCGGTTTCAAGTTAAACGTTAGAAACAGGGTTTTTGATGGGGTTTAGAAGGAAAAGGAGAGGATGAACGCAACCCGGTTTCTGGGTTAGCTGGGGATTAGAAACCGGGTTTCAGGAGGGTTAGAGCGAAAAGGGAAGGAGTGCAAGAAACCCGGTTTCAAGTTGAACGTTAGAAACAGGGTTTTTGATGGGGTTTGGAAGGAAAAGGAGAGGATGAACGCAACCCGGTTTCTGGGTTAGCTGGGGATTATTCCTATTCCCTTGTTGAGTCTAGCGTAGGCGTGTTATTCAGCAGACCCTAAATACTTCGCCACCGTCTGCACATCCTTATCTCCCCGTCCTGAACAGTTAATCACCAGACGAGGACTGCCCGTGAGTTGAGGACAAAGAGTTTCTAAATAGGCGATCGCATGGGAGGTTTCCAAAGCCGGAATAATGCCCTCTAACTGCGCCAAACGTTGTAAGGCCGCGATCGCCTCCCCATCGGTCACACTATAATATTCCGCCCGTCCCGTCTCCTTCAAATAACTATGCTCGGGCCCCACCCCCGGATAATCTAACCCCGCACTAATCGAATGGGCTTCAATCACCTGCCCCTCCTCATCCTGCAATAAATAGCTCATCGCCCCATGTAACACCCCCGGACGACCTTTCGTGAGGGTGGCCGCGTGTTTATCCGTTTCCGTGCCTTCTCCGGCCGCTTCCACGCCAATTAAGCGCACTTGGGCATCCTCCACGAACTCATAAAACAGCCCCATTGCATTGGAACCGCCCCCCACACAAGCCAGCAGGATATCCGGCACCCCGCCCCACTTTTCTAAAGCCTGTTGACGAGTTTCCTTGCCAATCACCCCATGAAAATCCCGCACCATCATGGGGTAGGGATGAGGACCCGCCACAGAACCTAAAATATAGTGGGTGGTTTCCACATTCGTCACCCAGTCCCGAATCGCCTCTGACGTAGCATCCTTCAGCGTTCCCGTGCCAGCCGCCACAGGTTGCACCCGCGCCCCCATTAAGCGCATCCGAAACACATTGAGCGCCTGTCGTTCCATATCCTGAACGCCCATATAAATCACGCATTCCAAGCCAAAACGAGCGCACACTGTCGCCGTCGCTACCCCATGTTGTCCGGCTCCCGTTTCGGCAATAATACGCCCTTTCCCCATCCGTTTAGCTAATAACACCTGACCCAAAGCATTATTAATCTTGTGGGCTCCGGTATGGTTTAAATCTTCCCGTTTCAAATAAATTTGCGGCCCGCTGCCATCGGGTTTGGCGTAGTGTGCCGTTAAGCGTTCCGCAAAATACAGGGGATTGGGTCGTCCTACATAATCCCCTAATAAGCCATCGAGTTCTTGTAAAAAATCGGGATCCTGGCGATACTGCTCATAGGCCGCTTCCAGTTCCGCCAAAGCAGGCATCAGGGTTTCAGGGACATACTTCCCACCAAAACGGCCAAAGCGTCCGAGGGAATCCGGTTGTTGTTGAGTCTGAGTGCTAGGGGAAAGAGGAGTAGTCGTCACGGTTGTTCTGGGGTTGAAGGGACAATTTTTTATTTTGACATAATCTCTCGTTCCCTGCTACGCCAAATCATGGGAATCTATAGGAATTCCCCTATTCCCCTGATTCGTAAGCCATAATCGAGTTAGCAGCCATTGTGTGGGGTAACGGAATCATGAGGAATCAACCAAGGTTACGTTCTATCCGTCGTGTTGGGGTTTATCTGTTTATTCTCCTCTGCGCGAGTCTGGCTTTCCCAGTTTTTGCGCAACTGCAACAGAGTATAGAATTTCGGCCCCCTCGTCGTGGCACTCCCTCCCGGACAATTCCCGCAGGCACTCGCATGACGGAATCTGAACCCTTTTATGATCCTCAAAGGGGTTCACCTGCCCAGATTGCTCCGGTTGCTCCGGCTCCCCCGGAGGTTGTGCCTGTTCCCTCCCGAATCCCTGACGAAGCCCTCTATTTGCGAGGCCCTGATGCTTGTTATGATGAGATGATGCCGCCCTTACAAGTGTTGTTCCCGGTTCCCCCAGAACCCGATGTGGAGGATGATCAGGTGGCGGTTTTACCCACTGGCACCACGACTCAAGGCAACCCCAGTTTATTTATTTATGTTCCCTCCAATTCAGCCCAAGAAGCCGAGTTAACAGTTCTCAGGGCAACAGATAGAGAGCCAGTATTTCAAGAGTTTGTCACCTTGCCACGGGGGGAAGGGGTGATGGAAGTGCCACTGCCGGAGATTTTAGAACCGAATCAGGAGTATATCTGGGAATTTGCTTTGATTTGTGACTGGCGGGACCGAGAAGGCGATCGCTATATTCAAGGAACCCTCACCCGTTTACCCAGAAATCGCTTTTTAGATCGGCAAATTGCCCGCACTCGGGATTCCCTCACCCAAGCGCAAATTTACGCCCAGAATGGCGCGTGGCTCGATACCTTAGCCATCTTAGCCCCCTATCGTAAGAATTACCCCGAATTATGGTCACAGTTGCTGGAGTCTGTGGGCTTAACTGAGGTAGCGAATCAACCGTTTTTAGGCGATTCTGAGCCTTTTTAAGGGTTTTTGCCTGTCCGGGAATAGGGAATAGGGAATAGGGAATTGATAATTGATAATTTCTCCCCTGCCCCCCTGCTCCCCTGCTCCCCTGCTCCCCTGCTCCCCCGCTCCCCTGCTCCCCTGCTCCCCTGCTCCC
>NZ_JAIHOM010000222.1 GCF_026130165.1 Spirulina subsalsa FACHB-351
CCTGAACCGCGCTAACTTAGGGTTTGAAGTAATGCACGAGCGCAACGCTCACAACTTCCCCTTAGACTTAGCTAGTGGTGAAGCTGCTCCTGTGGCTTTAACTGCCCCCCAAATCAACGGGTAAGTTAAATCAACCAACAGGTCTAAGCTAATCAAAAATTGAGAATTGGGTCTAAACGCCTCCCAAATTGGGGGGCGTTTTTCCATGGGAGGACTTTCTACGCACGAGAGAAAACGGGTTAATCAATTCTCTTCTTGAGAAAGCATTGTAATCAAACGTCGTAGTTGACCCGCCTCTTTCCGTGAACGATAGCGTTTTTGAGCTTCTACCAGAATGGCGTTGAGCAGTGAGGGGTTTTCAGCCGCCACCTGCCATGTGGCCTCAATGAACACTTCTAGGGTGATTTTGGAGTCTTTACAAAAATGAGTCAGGGCTTGGTCGATTTGGTCTTCTAAAACAACGGCAGAACGTCGCCGCATCTTGGGGAATCGGGCTAATTTAGCTTGGAGTTCAGCTAAGGTGTTCTCTGTTTGCAAAGCATCCGGAGGGGAAGAGAGGGAGGACTCTGGGAGGGGAGAGGTCGTGTCTTGAATGAGGGTATCTTCCCGTTGGGGAACAACGGTCCGTTGACGTTTTTGGCGGAGTTCGTTTAGTAGATTATCAGACATGACTGGGTTCTCCTAGCTGTTGCACGAGGCTTTCAATTAAAAGACTAAAGGGATATTCCAGGTCGCTATAGCCTAGGTCGGTTAAGGTTTGACGGCGATTAATGGCCTGTTTATAGCGTTCAGATTCCCGAATGGAAGGCAACATTAGGGTTTTGCCTACTTCTTCGGTCATGGCTTCAACGGCCAAGCGGCTTTCAGTGCTTTGATTGTTGCCAATCCAACGATCTCGGAAGGGTATAACGCCTAACACTTGGGCTTGAGTGGCTCGTACATTCTGCATGGACTTTAAAAGGTCTAAAGTCCGCACGAGGGAACCATAGCCTTTGAGGGACGCTTCGGCGGGAATGACTAAACCATCGGCAGCCCCAAGGACGGTTAGACAAATTTGGGAACGCTGGGGAGGGGAATCAATAACACAGATTTTAAAGGTGGAGGTCAGGGGTTCTAAACGGTGTTTAAGTAAGGTGGCTCCTACCCCACTACTGGCTAAATAATCCACGACTCCATCGAGTTGGTCATCGGCAGGGATGAGAAACAGGTTGTCTTCTCCGGTGACGGGGTAGATGGACTCTTGCAACTCGACGGATTGTTTGATGAACTCTAACAACATTGGCTCGTTGGGTTTGAGTTCTAAACCTAAGTAGGTGGTTAGGTTGTGTTGGGGATCCGCATCAATCAGTAAGGTGGGATAGCCTAGTTGAGCGAGTTTACGCCCTAAAAACAGAGCGGCTGTGGTTTTGCCTTGTCCTCCTGAAAGGGAGGCGACCGCAAGGGTTAACATAATTAGCTTTGTGGCTTTTGTTGAAAAGATAAAATGTATTATAGCTAAAAAGGTTATTTAATTAATTTAGTGAATAAACAAAAAATAATTTACACAAAAAATAAAAAGCTAAAAAGCTAAAAAGCTAATTTTAGGGTTTATTTGAAGATAGCCGAATAACCCTCTAATCCTTGATTCATAGGACTTTTAGCCTTTTGTAGAGCGAAGAAGTGCCAGATTGTGATGTTCTCCCTCCGTTGCTGACGGAGAGTCAAGGGACTCCCAATAAACTGAGAATCCCCGTGCCTTTAGGCGGGGGAGTGTCAAATTGAAGTTGGGGTTGACACTCTCAGGTCTAAAGACACTGAGTTTCCAAACTCCCACCCTTTTCTTTTCAAAACACAGTCTGCGCTAGGGCTTGATAACGGTAAGCTTGTTGTTTAATCTCAAAGCATTGTTCAGCTTTCTGACGGGCGTGGTGGGAGAGTTGAGTATAGCGTTCCCCATCGGCTAAAACCCAAGCCATGCCGTGAGCAAGGTCTTCTACCGCGTAGGGGGTGGCTAAATAACCATTCTGCTGGTGATCTACAATATCTTTCAGCCCCGTAGTATTAAAGGCAACAACGGGAGTGCCACAGGCTAAAGCTTCAGAGGCTGTTTGTCCAAAGGATTCCTGACGGGAGGGGACTACCATCACATCGGCGGCCGAGTAGATGAGGGCGAGGGTGAGATCATCACTCAATGTCCCGAGATAGTGGGCTTTGAAGGGGATGGTGAGGTCTGAGGATTCAGACCCGAAAATCAGGAGTTCAAGGGAATCTAGGGGGAGTTGATGGTTTTGGGTGGCGAGGTGTTTGAGGGCGGCGAGGAGGAGATCAAACCCTTTGCGTGGATCTGAGGTGGCGGCGATCGCACCAAATAATACCAAAGGTCGATCCAAAGGCAAATTGAGCAAAGAACGGGCAATTGTTCGGTCAATGGGGCGATAGACCGTTAAATCTAAACCACAGGGGATGATATGCAGGGGATAATGAGATAACAGAGAACTGGCTTTAATACAATCGGCCATCCAAGTGCTGGACGCAATAAGTGTTAAGTTAAGCCCCCGCCAAGCTTTCGCTTTCCGTTGCCAGATACGATGGGAAAGATCCCGTAAGGAGTGACTTTGGAGTTGAGGACAGTGGCCGCATTGTTGAGTATAGCGATCGCAATCCTCACTATAATGACAGCCCCCGGTGAAAGGCCACATATCATGGAAAGTCCACAACAGAGGCTTTTTGAACTGAGCTAACGTTTCAATCCGCAGAAAACCATTGCAAATCCAGTGCAGATGAATTAAATCCGGGTTAAGCTGGGCAACAGTAGAGGCGATCGCATCGGGAAACCATTGGGGGGAGAATAATTGACCCGGCCGTTGGGGGTAAGACCGCAACGGAAGACGATTAAGAGGAGGTCCCAACTTAGTCAACAGACTGCGTTCGGCTTTTACCGCCGGATCTCGACTCAACTTAGCCCGAACCAGCATCTGAGACTCCTGACCAATCTGACGGAAACCGCGATGCAAACGATAGGTTGCCCTTGCTGCCCCCCCTTCTAAGTCAGATGTACTAAGTATTAAAATTTTCATCAGAGAAATGGGTCTGAAACCCCGTCCTTCAGGACGGCTTTGCATCTTGAGTTTTAGCACTAAAAGCAAACTCACAAAGGATGTGCTATAATGTGAGGCATGGAAAAAGCCTATCGCTACCGTTTTTATCCTACACCGGAACAAAAACACCTCTTGCGCCGCACGTTGGGTTGTGTCCGATTGGTTTACAACAAGGCCCTCCAGGCAAGAACTCAGGGATGGTATGAAAGGCAAGAAAGGATTGGGTACAACCAAACATCTTCGATGTTAACAGCATGGAAGAAAGAGGAAGAACTCGATTTTCTCAATGATGTTAGCTGTGTTCCCTTGCAACAAGGATTACGGTATCTTCAGAAGGCTTTTAATAACTTCTTTGATGGTCGGGCAAAATACCCTAACTTCAAAAAGAAGCATCAGGGAGGCAGTGCTGAATTTACCCAGTCGGCTTTCAAATACCGCCATGGGCAAATTTA
>NZ_JAIHOM010000223.1 GCF_026130165.1 Spirulina subsalsa FACHB-351
TCGCCGCTACCCTGGCACAAACTCTAACCGCTAGGTTTGCTGTCAGATTAAATTCTTCCCGAATCGTTTTATAGACTTCCGCCTGGATCCGATTCTTGTTTTTAATCTTGGGATTAACAACCTCGTTCGCATAGTTGCAGGCCGACCCGAAAGCCACCAGGGTTTTATCAAGCTTTTGAGCTTGCTCTGGTGTTGGGTTGAGCTTACAAACTATGGTTAGGACTTGGTTCATGAGACTATTATAGCTCACCGAGGTGAAAGCCGTCGTGAACGACGGGGCTTCAGACCCATTCTTTTGGTGATCTGAATGGAATTGACGGACGCTAACAGTCAGAAGGGGGCTAGAGTCCTAGGCAGCCTTGATCAAACCAGTGACACAGATCGCCTGAAACCCTAATCTAGATCCCAGAAAACCCCAAACCTATATCACTCCTAGCGTTGATCAAGTTTACAAACTTTGACAGAAACACATCACTGGAGAAACTCGAAAAAAAAGAGATAGTAGAAACATAGCAAACCAAAACCTCCTAAAAGCCATGTTTCCTCAACTTCAACTTCTCCCCGGTGCCATCTCTGAAATCCTCGCCGCTAGTGCAGAAACCAAAACCTTAACTTTAGGCGATCGCTACGGCCTCCTCGCCGCCGTCACCAACGAACAACTCGACGAAGAAGAAAGACGCGCCGTAGATCGCCTCCTCAGAGCCTACCAACGAGGACGGATTCACCTCGCCGCCTAACCTCCCGTTCCTTGCTCGACATATTTTAGGAGGACAAGCAAGGTTCACTCAGTTATGAAGTTATGAAAACATATTGCGACTAGAACAAGGGATAGAATGCCCTTGTTTTTTATTTGAACATCAAAATTTACCATCAAATAAAGTCGCTGTGATCCTCATCATAGCTTTATTCCATTCTGTGTCACAACAAAAGTGTGTGTTAATTCACGCCTCAATATAGATAGAGATCAATGTAAAACCCGATTATTTTTAGCATTATATTTATAGAACAAGACGATAACTCCCGACAGAGTTTCAACATCATTAAGACCTCTTTACCTCAGTTGACCCACTGAGGTTTTTTATTGGCTTTGAGCGAACGACTCCACTCCACTGGCGGGATGGGGCATTCCCAGCAATCTTGTTAAAATTCAAAGTAATTCCCAGATCAACCCCGAGTCACCATGCCCCAATATCCCATCCCCTCCTTCTTCAACCCCCAAACTGTGGGGGGAGTGTGGCGCGTCCCTTACCAACAACGCGCCATTGAAGCCCAACAGTGGGCAAAAGCACACCAAATTACTCCCGCTCACACCGATCAAACCCGGATTTGTTTACTGATTATTGACGCACAAAATACCTTCTGCTTACCCGATTTTGAACTATTTGTTGGGGGAGCTTCCGGTCGCGGGGCCATCGAAGATAATACCCGCCTCTGTGCCTTTATTTATCGCTATTTAGGCCTCATTACCGACATTACCCCCACCTTAGACACCCATAGCGCCATGCAGATTTTTCACCCTGTATTCTGGGTGAATCAACAGGGGGAACACCCCACACCAGCCGCCACTCAGATCACCCCCTCGGACTTGGAACAGGGGAACTGGCGAGTAAACCCCGCCATTGCTCCCAGTCTCGGTTACAACCCCCTAGACTTGGAACAGTATGCCCGCCACTATGTCCAACAACTCACCGCCGAGGGGAAATATCCCCTCACCATTTGGCCCTATCACTCCATGTTAGGGGGCATTGGTCACGCCCTCGTTGCAGCCGTTGAAGAGGCCTGCTTTTTCCACAATATCGCCCGCCAGAGTCAGACCCATTTTGAACTGAAAGGGGGAAATCCCCTCACGGAAAATTACTCTGTCTTGCGACCCGAAGTCCTCACCGGGGCAGACGGTCAACCCATCGCCGAGCCAAACAAGGCCTTAATGCAAAGACTTCTTCAATTTGATGCCGTTGTAATGGCAGGACAAGCCAAGAGTCACTGTGTCGCTTGGACTATTGATGACTTATTAACGGCAATTCAAGCCCAAGACCCTAAACTCGCTCACAAGGTCTATTTACTGGAAGATTGTACCTCTCCAGTAGTGGTGCCGGGGGTGGTAGACTTCACTGAGGCTGCCGATCAAGCCTTTAATCGTTTCGCACAGGCCGGGATGCACTTGGTTCAATCCACTACACCCCTAGAGACTTGGCCGGGGTTGACCTTAAATCGTTAAACTGTGTGGAAAAAAAGTGCATTATCTCCAAAATTCATCGTTAATATCTCTATCTTCTACATAACCACAATGGGGACAAACATGGGTTCTTGTCGATAGAGATTTAAATACCTTCATTGCAGATAAAACAACCCAACCATCCCCACTAGGGTGACGGCGATGACCAGTAAGGTTTTCTGTCGTAGTTTCATGGTGTGTGATCTCCAAATGTGACAAAAAATGTGACAAATAGACTTGGACGAATATCCAACTAGCCTTGTGGTGCGATCGCGCCCCAGAAAACTAAGCTCCCCCAAAAATCATACCTTAGATAGATGTTGTGTCGTACTATGAGCAACTCATTGGAGGTCGTTAACACGGTTTCAGAAACGTTGATCGCAAAAGTGCGGTAAGTTGAGAATTTTTATCAACATAGTTGACATATATTTTCAACAAGGCTATAGTAAACGGAGTGTTCTCCTCTCATTGAGATTGAATGAATTAGCGGGACGGGTTAGAGATAGCAGCCAGTCCCCTCTTTTTTTGGGTATAGGGATTTGATAATTAATGATGAATAATTCGTGAAGGATTAGAATGGCATATCCTCGGGTTCTTCCCCTTCCCCGTCGCTATCGGGGATGAATTCGGGGTCATCTGTGACTATTCCTGTTGCCGAATTAGGTGGGAGAATTTCTTGTTCTAAATTCAAAACCTCACCGGAAAACATTTTTAGGACTTTTTGCAGAGCTTGTTTAATGTCCTCGTCGTCTTCGTCGTTGTCCTCCTCGGTGGTTGTGATGACGGGAGGAGTGGGGGGAGAGGAGGGGGGAGTTTTGGGGGGAAGGATGGGAGGATTGCTGCCATTGCTCTGATTAACTGGATTGGAGAAGTTATGCCCGTTACCTTTCCCGTTGTGGGGTTCTGGTGCTGGGGGTGGGGGGGAAGGAGGGGAAACGGGGGAAGGTGTCACTTTCCGAGGTGAAGGAGAAGCGGGAGGGGGGGATTTTGGTCTGACTTGTAACTGGACTTTGATTTTTTGATGAAAAACTTTCTCAAAAGCAATTTCAACATCTTTGATCTGTTTTTCGGCTATGTTCAATAGGCCCGGAGTGGGGACGGAAAGATAAGCGACACAATCCTCTAGGTCAAAGTTGAGGATGGTGCAATGTTGTTGGAGTAAGGCACGAGACAAGGAGGGTAAGTGGTCTAAAATCTGTTGCCAGAGTAGCTGAATCCGTTGCTGTAAGATTTCTGCTTCGGTTTCTGGGGTGGAGGGTGTAGGTTGGGCAGGGGGGG
>NZ_JAIHOM010000039.1 GCF_026130165.1 Spirulina subsalsa FACHB-351
TCCTCCCCTTCTCCCCCACTCCCCCACTCCCCTGCTCCCGGAGTTATTCAGCAAGCCCTACCTCTTTTTTCAGGGTCTTAGACTTCTCTGTGCCTTGTCTAGTCAGCTTTCTGGCTCTTCTCAGCCAGTCTTAATGAGTCGGGCCATCCTGATGAATCCCGCAGTTTGCTAAACTGTGTAATGGTCTAATTACACAACAATTGGAATTGGAGTAGGAATGGAAATCGGAACAAAGGTACAAGTTTGCCGACTCAGAGATCGGGTTGCTAAAGACATTGCCGATAAATTGGGAAAAACTGGGGTGGTCGAAGGCTATAAAATGACCGATGGGAATGGGGTCGGGGCTGTAGTGAAATTTGACGATCAAAGTTCAAGCTGGTTTTTTGAAGACGAACTGCGAGCAATTGAAAACTAAGGCATGGCTCAAGTTTTAACATTTTTAGGCAAAGGGGGCAGTGGTCGCAGTACAGTGGCGATCGCCGCCGCCAAAAAACTCTCCGGCGAAGGGGTGCGGGTGCTATTGGTATCCAGCGATCCTAGCCCCGCCTTTGGTTTGATATTAGGGGTCAACCTAGAAGGGGATCCCCTGAACATTGGCGCGAACCTTTGGGCCGTTCAATTACAAGCCACCCACCTAATCGAGAAGGCCTGGGAAGAGGTGAAGCAACTAGAAGCCAAATATTTGCGATCGCCCACCTTAAAAAACGTCTACGGTCAAGAATTAAGCATATTCCCCGGCATGGATACCGCCCTGTATCTCAACGCCATCCGGGAATATAACACCAGTGGTCAATATGATGTCATTATTTATGATGGCTCCGGCGACTTAACCACCCTGCGGATGTTGGGCATCCCCGAAAACGCCAGTTGGTATTTTCGCCGCTTCCGCCAAGTCTTCCGCGAGTCCGACTTTGGCAAAGCCCTGTCCCCCTTCGTCCAGCCCGTCAGCGCGGCATTATTTAACGTCAGTTGGTCCTTTGATGACTTTGCCGAACAACCCACCCAAGAAGTGACCTCCTTATTGGACCAGGGGAAAGCCGCTCTGACCGACCCTAAACAGGTTTTAGCCTATTTAGTCACAACGGAACAAGCCAGTGCGATCGCCCAAGCCCAATACCTTTGGGGAAGCGCCCAACAGGTCGGACTCTCCGTCGGCGGCGTGATTGCCAACACAGGCGGTAATAGCGGAGACTTAGCCTCCCAATTTGCCCCTTTAACCGTCACCCCCCTGCCCCGAACCACCGGGGATGATTGGCAAACCCTCATGGAGGCCTTGCCCTCCCTACAAAATCCCGCCAACATCCCCCAACCCATCACCATTGACGTATCAGCCCGTCAAGTGCGGGTTTTTCTCCCCGGATTTGACAAAAAACAAGTCAAACTGACCCAATACGGGCCAGAAATTACCATTGAAGCCGGGGATCAACGGCGAAATATCACCCTTCCCCATCCCCTAACCGGATGTCCCGTCAAAGGGGCTAAATTTCAAGATTCTTATCTCGTGATTTCGGTGTAAAACCTTTATCTACTGCTCCTGTCATGACGAACAACGAAGTCCAAACCGACACAGGTTCTAAAACCCGGCAACTCCTCGGCATGAAAGGGGCTGCATCCGGAGAAACCAACATCTGGAAAATCCGCTTGCAGTTAATGAAACCCATCACTTGGATTCCCCTCATTTGGGGAGTCGTTTGTGGTGCAGCCTCCTCTGGGGGGTATGTTTGGGGACTAGAAGACCTGTTAAAAGCCTTTACCTGTATGTTACTCTCAGGCCCGTTAATGGCAGGTTATACCCAAACCCTCAATGATTTCTATGACCGGGAAATCGATGCCATTAATGAACCCTATCGTCCCATTCCATCAGGGGCAATTTCTGTCCCCCAAGTGGTGACACAGATTTTAGTCCTACTCTTGAGTGGATTAGGGATTAGCTATCTGTTGGATCTCTGGGCGGGTCATGAATTCCCCTCCATGCTTTGTTTAACCCTATTGGGGGCATTTTTAGCTTATATTTACTCCGCCCCGCCCTTGAAGTTAAAACAAAATGGCTGGCTGGGGAACTACGCCCTCGGGTCGAGTTATATCGCCCTGCCTTGGTGTGCAGGTCATGCCCTCTTCGGCCAACTGAACTGGACCATCGTCTGGTTAACCTTGTTTTATAGTTTGGCCGGCCTAGGGATTGCCGTAGTAAACGACTTCAAAAGCGTAGAAGGCGATCGCCAACTGGGGTTAAAATCCCTCCCCGTCATGTTTGGCGTAGGAACAGCCGCTTGGATTTGTGTCCTAATGATCGACCTCTTTCAAGGAGGCGTAGCCCTGTATTTGATCACCATTGGTCAAAACCTTTACGCCACCATTCTCCTCCTGTTGGTCATTCCCCAAATCACCTTCCAAGATATGTACTTTTTGCGTGACCCCCTAAAAAATGACGTGAAATATCAGGCCAGCGCTCAACCCTTCCTCGTTTTAGGAATGTTGGTCGTAGGACTGGCATTAGGTCACTCCACGCTTTAACGATTCACCCCCCCTATCCTCTATGCCACTCATTGCTTTTGCAACGGTTCCTGCAACAACGGCCAACTTGGGACCCGGTTTCGACTGTATTGGCGCTGCTTTAACTTTGTACAATCAATTTGATTTTGTCCTGGGCAGTGAATTTTCCTCAGACCCTTTGAAAATTAAGGTCGTGGGTTCTCAGTCCAGTCAAGTCAGCACCGATAGCAGCAATTTGGTCTATCAAGCCTTTGCCAAATTTTACGAACAGTTGAAACAAAGCCCGCCCCCGGTGGAAATTACCGTCAAATTAGGCGTTCCCTTGGCGCGGGGCTTAGGCAGTTCTGCCACCGCAATTGTGGCTGGATTATTGGGGGCGAATCAACTCGCCGGGACTCCCCTGAGTACCCGAGACATTATTGAATTAGCGATCGCCATGGAAGGCCATCCCGATAACGTCGTCCCCGCCATCCAAGGAGGCTGTCGTCTCTCCGCCCGCCAAGAAGATGGACAATGGCAAATCTGTGAAATTGCTTGGCACAACACCATCCTCCCCGTAGTCGCCGTCCCCAACTTCACCCTCTCCACCGAAGAGGCCCGTTCCGTCTTACCCCTAGAAGTGAGTCGCCGCGATGCCATTTTTAACGTCTCCCATTTTGGGCTATTAATTAAAGGCCTCGAACGGGGCCGGGGGGATTGGCTCAAAACCGCCCTGAAAGACCGCATCCATCAACCCTACCGCCAGTTTCTCATCCCCGGCTATCAAGTGGTTGAAGAAGCTGCCCTAGCCGCCGGAGCCTACGGCCTGGTAATTAGTGGAGCCGGCCCCACCCTCCTCGCCCTCGCCGACGCACAACAAGCCAAAGCCGTCGCTACAGCCATGACTGAGGCTTGGAATTCCCAAGGCATCCCCGCTCAATCTCGGGTCTTAGCTTTAGATGCCCAAGGCGCTAGAAGTAGCCGAGAAATGCGCCGTTGAACAGGATTGACATGGCCTGTGAACTGGGCAATAGGGGGTTTAGGGGATTTGAGCATTAAGAATTAATTGTTAATTAGGGTCTGCTGAATAAGCCCAACGCTAGACTCAACAAGGGAATAGGTAATAGGTAATAGATAATTGTTCCCCCGCTCCCCTGCCCCCCTGCTCCCCCGCTCCCCTGCTCCCAACTCCCCGAGTTATTCAGCAAGCCCTAATTATTCCCCATCAAAAACGTCCCCGACAGGGCTCGAACCTGTAACCCACTGCTTAGAAGGCAGTTGCTCTATCCGTTGAGCTACGGGGACTCAGTGAAGCTTAACCATGATAGCACACATTGACTAGGACGGCCGCCCCCCGCTTGGTTCGCCGAGACAACCGGAGGAAGCACCAGGAAAAAGCTTAGGATGCTTCAATGCGTAGATGTTTTTGTTCTTACTGACGGTCTGATTGTAGCATAAAGACACGGGGACTGAAGTCCCCCGAGTCGCTTTCCTCTCAGGGCTAAAGCCTCTGAGTTTCCCGCTCACCGCTATATTTGTTATGAAGACTCAGGATAAACTAAGATAGCGGTTAGGGTTGGGGAAATGAGAAATCAGCAAAGGGACTAGAAGGCGGTTAGTTGTCTGTCTAGTCCAAGCTAAATCTCTCGTTGATCCCCCCCTAGGAACGCCCATTCCGGCCTGTCAGGAGTCACTTACTCATACTATGTTTATTCTCAAACGGCAGGATGTTGAACTCTCTAGCATTCAGCACCCCAAGCGAGATCAAAAAATCCCCATTTTAAAATATCAAGATCAGACCTTTCGCTTGATCAGGGTTTTTTCTGCGGAACAGGCCGATGAAGCGATTAGTTTTTGGAAGGATCTGACCGACAATCAGGGGAAATTTTGCGTCTTACTGCAAGAAAGCGATCGCCATAGTGTTTGGGGACGAGTTCAACTCGATCAGCTACTGGCAGAAGGAGCCACCTTAGAGGTGGTACCCGATAGTTACACTCAAGCTTGTTTATTAATTTTGCAGGCGGTTTATTTTGATATTGAGGAACTCCTCGGGACGAGACAAGCGAAATTATTCCAAAAAGATTTAGCCGGAGCCTTAGATGGTCGGCAATTACCCCAAGCCAATTCAGAAAAGGCGATCGCCGCACTCCTCGAATGTGACCCCCTCAACACCAATCAACTCCCCCACTGGGAGTCCCAGCATTTGATTTTTATCCTGCAAGCCGTTCATGGACTGGGCAAAGCCTACTTCGGGAACACCAACTTTGCCCAGGAAGTAGAAGATATCCTACAAGACCTCCCCGAGGGAGAATGTCAACAGTTCGTCACCTGGTTAAAACAATCTCCCATTGGCAAAGATTGGGGCTAAAGATACAGCACCCCCCCAAAAAAACCAAAACCAAGCTCCGTTAGAATCGAGGTCGCTTGTGTCCAGAAAACCTCTAGAATAGAAAGATGAAAATAGGCATAATTTAGTCTAAACCCAGTTGAGTGGGCTAAATTCCCCACCCGTTTGTTACGTCTGGGCGAGTTAACCAGACCTGCACCCCAAACACTGGGGAAGAGCAAGAGGGAGCAATCCCGAGGTCACAGGTTGACTCTTGTGCGAACAAGAGTTAAGAGGAATAAAGTGCTAAGAGGAAGAGCTATGAGTAGCCCTGTAGAAAATACAGCAGAGTCAGAATCTTGGGTTAAAGGGCAAACCGTTATTTATGGGGGCATTACTTGGGGCGTTTTATCACTCGCCCTGTTTCTCAGTGGGATATTCCTACCAGACCTTGAAGATTCTATGGTTTACCTAGTAGGAACTTATATCGCCGAATATGTCCCCTTTATTGCGGGTGTAGCCTTGTGTTATCGAAACTGGCGCAGCCCAAAAATTGCCAGTGGTCGCAATGTTTGGCTAGGCATTGGACTCGGAATTTTATCTTATTTTATTGCCGACTTAATCTTTGGCATTTGGGAAATTTACTGGGGTTTAGATCCAGAAATTTCCCCAGCCGATTTATTTTATATTGCGTTCTACCTCTGTGTGGGGGGGGGAATGGTGCTGGCTGTATTTTCGAGACGCTTAAACTTGGAAGTGTGGCAATGGGTGACCTTATCGATCATTGCGATCGCCGGAAGCGCCCTAGCCATCTGGATTGCCCTAGCCGAACCCGTAGCCTCCGCCGAGATTCTTTCCTCCCCTGTCACCTCCGATCTGGCCACCGAAGAAGGTTTAACCCGCATTCCCCCCGAATGGTTAATGTCCTTGCAAGACTTCCTCTTGCAATTTTCTAAACCCGTAAACTTCTTCTATATCATTTGTGACGTAGCCCTGCTGATTGTTGCCGCCATGCTCCTGTTAGCCTTTTGGGGCGGGACTTTTTCTCAATCATGGCGCATGATTGCCGCCGCCGCCTTCGCCAAGTATTTGGCCGATATGTGGTTTAAGTATGCAGCTACTTTACCCACAGAATACGCCAGTGGTGGTTTTCTTGAAGTATTCTTTGTTTTTAGTGGCATCTTATTTGCCATTGGTGCTGCTCTAGAATATGACATTTCCAGTCGCCCTCGGAAAAGTCGGCGCAGACGGGCTAACAGTAGCGGTGAAGTAGCATGAGTCCTAGAAAATTAACTGAATCCGATAAACAAGAAATCCTGACCCTGTACCGAATGCCCCAAGAAACAACCTCGACCTTGGCGGATCGGTTTCAGGTCAGTAGTTCCACCATTAGCCGCTTTCTCAAGAGCAACCTAGCAGAAGACGAGTATGAAGACTTGATTCAACAGAAGCGTTTGAGTCGAACGCCAACGGGAGCCGCCCAAGTCATGAGTTTATATGAACAACAACAAGATCCCGAGGAGTCGGAAAACGAAGATCACCCGGAAACGGAGGCCATCCCAACCCCTTCCGGCAATCTGACCTTGAGACTCAAAGAGGAACTAGACTCCAACCTGACAGAGGAAACGGACAAACCCTTGCGATCGCGCCCAATCCTCACCAGAAGCAAAACCGAGAGTCCATCAGATCGTCCATCCGAGTCCCAACCTCATCAGTTAGAGTTACTCTCAGAGCGTCCCTTAGAAAGTGACTTTGAGCTAATCCCCTCGGAATCCGCCGACCAACGGAAACCTAAACCCATCCCCAAAAAGAAAATAACTGTCGGTTCCCTCGTCTCAGGAGAAGACTACTTTGAACTCGACGACGACGAAAACGACGTTCACACCCTAGAAGAAATGCTCGGGGAAGATATCGGCGATCTCGATGATGAGGATGAGGATCTCGACGACTATGACGAGGATGACTGGGACGAAGACGACGACGAACCCACGATTCCCCATACTCACGGCGATAAGGTTAACGTCCTTCCCCTATCCGAGGCCGCTTTCCCCAGAACTTGTTACCTCGTCATTGACCGCTCCGGGGAATTAATCACCCGTCCTTTAGAAGAATTTCGGGACTTGGGAAATATTCCTCTTGATGAAGTGCAACAGGAAACCCTGCCTGTCTTTGATAATCACCGGGTCGCGAGACGATTTTCTAAGCGTTCTCAACGGGTGATTAAAGTCCCCGATGGCAGTTTATTCCAAAAAACCCAACCCCATTTACAGGCTAAGGGGATCACACGCTTGTTACTGGATGGTCAAGTCTATTCTTTGGGCTTAAATTGACCATCGCTAGACTGCAAGGGGACTGGGACTCTACTCAGTTAAGCATGAAAGTCCTCTGGTCAAAGTCAGGGAATCGGCAATCGGGAACAATTATCAATTATCAATACTCAATATCGGGGTCAATCTCTGATTGGCTAGACCAGAGTCTCTGAGGAAATAATCCACTCGCCTTTAGGCAGTGAAGTGTCAATCTAAGGGGGATTAGATTTCCCCCTCAAACAAACCCCACGCACCCTCGACAATTCCGAATGGGATGGGTAAGATGCTTGGAAAGCAAGAATCAAGGTGGAAGGATTGCGCTACAACTAGAGATAAACAAAAAAGCTCCTGAGAAACCCGAAAACAAGGAAGGTGAAAGTGAACGCATCTGAACAAGCGACTAGCTTAACCGTGGCCAGTAAAATTGCTGCCATTGTCAACCTGTTTAAAAGTCAATTTCCCGATGCTAAAGCCGATCTCAAACCTTGGCACAGTGACCCAGACACCCAAGAATGGGTAGACCCGGACTCCATTGATATTGGATTCCATCTTCCCGGATGGAGTCCCCGCTTTCAGGGTCGCAGTATTTTAGTCCAAATTCGGTTTCATCAAGACCCCATTGAACACTCTTACCGTTTGATTGGAGTTGAAACGGCAGCCTTTAATCATCAAGGGCAAGCTTGGCGCTTATCAACGGTGGACAATTGGCAATTTGTCGGTCAGGCACTGCCTTCTCCGGATGTGGCAGATAAGCTGAAACAGTTTTGTCGTCAGGTGTTGGAGCTATGGAATAATGTCACTTGAGGGGAGATATTTATTTTAAGGTTAAGACGTGACCCGGAAAAGCAGATAATAGAAATCTGTTCAGATGGAGAAAGTCAGCATGAACCCAGTGCAAGGGAAAATCCGAGTCGGCGTTTTAGGATTTGGAGGATTAGGGCAAGCAGCCGCTACAATCTTAGCCCAGAAACAAGAAATGGAATGGGTGGCGGTTGCCGACCACAAAGGCTATGCTTACAATCCGGCAGGTTTAGACCCCCAAGCCTGTCGTGCCGTCTATCAAAGCCAAGGCACTGTAGGCTATTTAGAACCTTATGGCACTCTCAGCCACCAGAGTATTCAAGATTTACTGGAAAAGGCCGAAGTGGATGGTTATTTCTTAGCGTTACCCAATTTACCCAACACATTTATGGCTTCAGTCGCCCAGCAGTTTATTCAATCGGGGTGGCGAGGGGTGTTAGTCGATGCGCTCAAACGCACCAGCGCGGTGGAACAACTCCTCACGCTACGGGAAGATTTAAAAGGGGCAGGAATCACCTATTTAACGGGCTGTGGCGCTACTCCGGGTTTATTAACGGCAGCCGCGACCTTAGCCGCCCAAAGTTATAGCGAAATCCACAGCGTTAAAATTACCTTTGGGGTAGGGATTGCCAACTGGGAGGCTTACCGGGCCACGATTCGGGAAGATATTGCCCATTTACCGGGGTATAGTGTGGAGAAAGCCCAGGCTATGAGTGATCAAGAGGTGGCGGAGTTGTTGGACCAAACCAATGGCATTCTCGCCTTAGAGAATATGGAACACGCCGATGATATTATGTTGGAGTTGGCGGGAATTTGCGATCGCCATCAAGTCACTGTGGGCGGTGTAGTCGATACCCGCAACCCCAAAAAACCCCTAAGTACCAATGTTCAGGTAACAGGGCGCACCTTTGAGGGCAAAATCTCCACCCATACCTTTACACTGGGAGATGAAACTAGCATGGCAGCCAATGTCTGCGGCCCCGCCTTTGGTTATCTCAAGGCAGGGATTAAGTTCCATCGTCAGGGTTTCTATGGTTTACTCACAGCAGCTGATCTCATGCCTCAGTTTGTGCGTTAATCAGTCACAGATATAACCGTAGGGTGCGTCAGGCATAAAGTCACTTCTCCTAAACCAAAGTCATGGGGTCTGACCCGCCCTACAAACTGATTACTGATTACTGATTACTAATTTCACGCTATACCTTTAGCTGCATTTGAGGGGCAACAATTTACATGGAAAACACCGGGGTTTGTCTTAATATTGGTTGTGGTTTAGTCGTAGCTGAAGGTTGGCAAAATCTCGACGCTTCCCCCAGTCTGAGAATTAAAAAAATCCCCCTCATTGGTCAACCTTTAACCAAATTGCTTAAATCTCCCGATTGGCCCGATGAAGTGATTTATGGCAATATTATCCAAGGTCTAAATATCCCTAAAAACAGTTGTGATTTGATCTATGCTTCCCATGTCTTAGAACACCTCACCTTATTAGATTTTGCCCTAGCAATGGATCATATTCATTCTTATCTTAAACCCGGTGGGATTTTTCGGGCAATTGTACCAAATATAGAGCAACTTGTCAATATTTATATTAAACAGAAAAAAGACCCAAACCTAGCACCCCAAGCAGCATTTAACCTAATGCAGGATTCATTAATGGGGCATACAGGCACCCGGAAAAATATGCTAGTTCGCTGCCGAGAAATATTTTCTAACTATCGCCATCAATGGATGTGGGATTCCGATTCTTTAAGTGCTGCTTTCGTCAAACATGGCTTTAAAAACGTGCAGGTTCGCCAGTATGGCGAATGGTCAGATTCCCGTTTTGCGCAAGTAGAACATCCCGAAAGTTTTCTAGATGGGATTTGTGTGGAAGGGACAAAACAGTAATCAGTAAGCCCCGGCTATTTTATTCAAAAACCCGGTTTCTCGTGTAATCGGACAGTTTTTCGCCCATCCTCACCAGAAACCGGGTTGCTAGAATCCTTATACTTCAAACTTCTAAGGGGTGTTTCTGACTAGCTAACTTCGCCAAGGCAAAACACAACAAGGCATTAAGGCCTAAAAAGCCTTGAGCCAACAAACCGGCCCCCAATCCCCACACTTGAGGATTGACAAACATACTCACCGCTAAACAGGAGGCCACCCCTAACGCACTGCCAATGGCGAACCATTTCCATTGAGGATGACCGAGGAATAAGGTAATTAAAATCCCCGGAATCAAGACACTAGCAAACAAGGGATTGAGCATGGTTCCCCCTTGAATCGCTGTTCCTAACTCAGGAATCGAACTCCCTAACACCCGGAAGGGGGCTTGAGGTAGGTCAAAGACGTAGAAACCGCGCAGGAAGAATAACCCTGAACTCCCAGCAATCAGTCCTCCGGTTAAGGACCAACTCCAAGCAAAGGGGAAATAGTTGCGTAACAGGAAGGCCAAGAGATAAGACCCAATGACCATGGCAATTTTTGGCAGCAGGGCAACGGCACCGCCATCAATCCAGAAGCGGGGGTTTAAGTAGCCGTTTTCTCGCAACCATCGGAAGAAGTCTTTAAAGGTAATTTGTCCTTTCGCCGCTAGTTGGACGGCTTTTCCGGCGTTGAGTTGTCCGGCTCCATAGTGATTAAAGGGGTCTTCTTCAACTTTTTGGGCGGACTCTTGCAGGATGCTGAATACTTCGGCTGGGTCACTGACTCCGGTGGCTTTGATTAAGGCCGCTACTCCAGCAACGTGGGGAGCGGCCATACTGGTGCCTTGATATTCAGCAAAGATGGCCTGATTGGTGCGAGGGTCGATGGTGTTTTGTAGAATTTTGCCGTTTTCACTGCCTCCGGGGGCGGCAATGTCTACTCCTGCACCAAAGTTAGAGTAAGGGGCTTTCAGACCCGCAGAATCAAGGGCAGAGACGCTAATCACATGGGGATAGCGGGCGGGATAGGAGGCGGAATTGCGACTTTCGTTTCCGGCGGCGGCGATGATGACTACACCTTTGTTATAGGCGTAGTTGACGGCATCTTGCATGAGTTTACTTTCTCCGGGACCGCCTAAACTCATGTTAATCACATCTGCCCCGTGGTCGGCGGCGAAGCGGATGCCTTCGGCGATGTCGGCGACGGTGCCACCCCCTTGGGCGCTGAGGACTTTAATGGGCATGATTTTGGCTTCGTAGGCGATGCCTGCTACGCCGTAGTTATTGTTGGTGGATTGGGCAATGGTTCCAGCAACGTGGGTGCCGTGTCCTACGTCGTCGGTGGCTTCAACGCGCTTGTTTACGAAGTCGTAGCCTTGGACGAATTTGGTGTCTTTTAGGTCGGGAACTTGGGTGACTCCGGTATCAATGACGGCGACGGTGACTCCTTTGCCTTTAGTTTCGGCCCAGGCTGTTTCTAGGTTGATGGCGCGGAAGTTCCACTGTTTGGCATAGTCGGGGTCGTTGGGAGTGAAAAAGCTGTGATAAATGTAGTTGGGTTCGATATATTCGGTGCTTTCTTGAATCCCTGCTTCTTTGAGGGTGGCGACGGTTTCTTTGTCGCCTTTGAGGATGTAAATGCGATCGCCCTTGGAAAACTCGCTGTTGAATTCTGGGGTTAGGTTATATTGTTTTGCGATCGCCTTGACCTGTTGTTCAACTTGTTCTTGGGGAATATCATTCCGGAAGTTTAAGATCAGGGAATCATATTCCCCCTGATTAGCTAAACCTTTAAACTGGGAGAGGGCAAACCCTAACCCAAGAATAAATAAGCAACATAGTAGAAAGTTTTTCATAAGCTCAATAGGAGAAGGAAAGACAACAGAATGGAAACAGCAAAAAGGAACAGATACTGTCTCGCTCTGTTCCTTCCACCATAACCCAAGTTTATGGGGTTCTGTTGAAATCGGCTTTTAACGCCATCTAACAGGTTTTCGCCACAGCACTCCCCGGACTCCGCACAATACGATAGTCGGGGTCAATCCAGCAAAGGGGCAGGGGTTCACCGGACGGAAAACGCAGATCCACTTTCGGATAAATTAAAGGATCTTGCATTTCTTCCCCGGCATGAGAACGTCCCATAATTTCGGGTAAGCAAGGATCAAAGAGGTCTTCAATCCGCATGACTTCGATTAGTTCGCGAGTGGGCTGATATTCTAAAAACATAATCCTCCCTCCCAATTCATTAGAACTGGGCAATTCTCAGAAATAGACGCTGCGCGATCTCTTGATCAACAACTCTTGATCAGAAATACTTTTTCAAAGTGACAATAGAAAAACAGTGGAGAGGGAATAGAAACGTGGTGTACTTGCTATTTGACCAACTTAGACCCCTTAAGCACTAACCCCCCATGTTATAGACGCTCAACAGACCAATCTCAGGGGTCTTCCATCCCCTCTGGCTCTCCACCTAGGGCTTGCTGAAAAAGCCCAACGCTAGACTCAACAAGGGAATAGGTAATAGGGAATAATTCTTAATTCCCCGATTCCCGATTCCCGACTCCCCGAGTTATTCAGCAAGCCCCACCTATAGATCGGTTTTTATGCTATTGGTTTTTTGGCTTTCCGATTGCAGTCGTTCCAGTTCAAGCCAAAGAAATCTCTTATCCCTACGCCGAGCCATGCCTCTAGCAGACTCCACAGCGCGGGGTTACAGCGCAGGGCAGTCGAAAGTCTCGCCCAGCAAAAGCCGAACCGACCTCTCCGGGTTTTCAATCTCTCCAGCTTTCTAATCTCTCCGAGTTTCCAACGATGAACTCCGTACAGATATGTTGAGACATTCCGTATATTTACTCTATCACAAGTACAAGGATTGAAGCACAAATATTAAGAAAATTGAACAATTGATGAGTAGACATCTCGTTTCCAAGCAACGTCCATGAAACCCACCCCACCTCGCCCAAGGCAGGTGGGGTTCGGGTGTCGCTATTTGGTTTAATGCCTCTAGAAAATCACCAAACCCAGCGTCTAGAGTGTGCTTACTTGACATTCCTCTAGACACGGCATTAATTGTTACTCTTAAGGGGAAACCCGTTGTACCTTCGCTCCTAACCCCTTCAACTTCGTCTCTAAATCATCATAGCCTCGGTCTAAGTGGTGTAGCCCTTGCACCAGCGTCTCCCCTTCTGCGGCCAAACCCGCCAACACTAGGGCCGCCGATGCGCGTAAATCCGTGGCCAACACAGGCGCACCGGAAAGGTGGGACACCCCGCGAATAATCGCGTTTTGCCCTTTGATGCGAATATCAGCCCCCATGCGGACTAATTCCGCCACATGACGCATCCGGTTCTCAAACACCGTTTCTGTCACTACACTATTCCCCTCCGCCAAGGTCAACAGGGCCATTAACTGGGCTTGCATATCTGTCGGGAAACCGGGATAGGGTAAGGTTTCAATATCTGTAGCGCGCAATTCTCCGGGAATAATCCGCAGACGATTGGGACCGTCGAGGACGATTTCTGAGCCAATATCTTTTAACTTGGCAATGACAGGGGTGAGGTGTTCGGGAATCACGGGAGAAATACTGATTTCTGAGTGGGTGATAGCCCCGGCCACCAAAAACGTTCCCGCTTCAATGCGGTCAGGGATAATGCCATAGTCTACGCTGTGTAAATTCGGCACCCCAACAATGGTGATGGTATTCGTGCCTGCGCCGCGAATTTTTGCCCCCATTGCCCGGCAGAAGTTGGCTAAATCTTCGACTTCCGGTTCTTGGGCGGCGTTTTCAATAATCGTCTCCCCATCTGCCAAGGTGGCGGCCATCAGGAGGGTTTCGGTTGCCCCGACACTAGGATAGTCGAGATAAATTTTCGCCCCCTTTAAACGCCCGCCACTGCCCCGGATATCAGCGTGAACGATGCCGTGTTCAATGTGAACTTCTGCGCCCATCGCTTGCAAACCCCGAACGTGGAGATCTACGGGTCTAGCGCCAATGGCACAGCCGCCGGGTAAGGGAACCCGGGCGGTACCTAAACGAGTTAGGAGGGGCCCAGTGACAAAAAAACTCGCTCTGAGTTGAGAAACGAGATCGTAGGGAGCTTTGGAGGTGGAGAGATGACTGGTATCAAGTTCTAGGGTGTCGTTATGCCTCTCTATTTTTACGCCCAAGGCCTCTAACACTTGTCGCATTTTGGCAATGTCGGCTAGGCTGGGAACATTGCGTAGGCGACAATGTTGGGGACAAAGCAACGCGCCGGCCATGATGGCGAGGACGGAGTTTTTCGCCCCGCTAATGTGAACATGACCGGACAAGGGATGTTTGCCCCAAATTCTGAGGGACTCTAACTCAGTGTCAGGTTTGGCTTCACTGGGTTTTGGGCTGATTAAAGGGTTAATGGCTTTATTCTCCACGATCAACAAAGGGTTTGTGACGATTTTTGAATTTTTGGTTCTGATTGTACCTGAAAGATGGAAAATGTCTAGTCTTTTGTAATTTTCCGGTTCTCTGTCAGATGCTGCATTATACTGGAAACCTTTAGTCAAAACGGAATATTTTTCTGAAAAAAAATATTCCCCCTTGACAAAAAAGGGGAGGAGTGCAATAATACAAAATTGCGTGATTAATGCGGAACTGGCGGAATTGGTAGACGCGCTAGATTCAGGTTCTAGTGGGAGTTTATCCTGTGCGAGTTCAAGTCTCGCGTTCCGCATGATGGAATTGAGTTCTGTAATTTGGCCTTGGGGTAGGGCAAAGGGGGAGCGTTGATTACCAGTTTGCAAAACCCTTTGATTAAACAGTTGCGGAAGTTACAGCAGAGTAAGTATCGTCGGCAAGAGAATTTGTGCCTGTTGGAGGGGACGAATTTGGTGGCGATGGCGAGTCAGGGGGGTTTACCCTTGGAGACGATCTGTTGTACGCCAATTTGGCAAGAACGCCATCCCCAATTGTGGTCAGTGTTGGAGCAAGGGACGGCGAGGCTGGAGGTGGTGAGTGATGAGGTATTGCGATCGCTCACGACAACTGTTAATCCTGATGGGGTGATTGCCACCTTACCCCGAGATCAGATCAGTCCCCCTCCCGTGGCCTTTCCCCGTTTAGGGGTAGTTTTAGAAACCTTGCAAGATCCCGGCAATTTAGGCACGATTATCCGCACAGCGGCCGCCATTCCCAGTGATGGTCTGTGGCTCAGTGGAGATAGTGTAGATTTCGATAATCCGAAAGTGTTGCGCGCTTCAGCCGGCTTTATTTTTCAAGTACCAATGGCCCGTTATGGAGATTTACCCCAACGGGTGAAAGCTTACCGACAACAAGGGGGACAGGTCATTGCCACTGTCCCCCAAGGGGATTTGTCCTACTGGGAAATCGATTTTCAAAAACACACCCTGTTATTATTTGGCAATGAAGCGGCCGGACTATCTCAGGACTTACTCGCACAAAGTGATTTACAAGTCACTATTCCCTTAGCGGTGGGGGTAGAATCGTTGAATGTTGCGATCGCCGCCGCTTTACTCCTCTACGAAGGGAAACGGCAAACCTGGCGCTCGTCTCAATCGTCCTCTTCCTTGAAATAGACCTCTAAATCTTCCCCAGCTTCCTCCCATAAGGCCTCATCAGCCAGAGAAAGGGACTCTTTAGGAGTAGGGGGGGGTTTAACCGATTTTTTAGGCTCCAGAATCTCTTTTAACTCTTCTAGGGATTGCTTAAAAGCCTGATCGGCATCATGACGAGGGTGATATTCATTCATTTTGCAACTTGGGGTTTGATCAACTACGGGCGTTCTTTGCTCTTCTTTAACTCTAGATCCTCTTCTCTTAACATTCCCAGTTTTAAACCTATTTTCCCGGATCTTTTGGCTGAAGACATGACAAAACCCAAAAGTGCAGGGTTTTATCTGCAATGTCGGGTGAAGACCCTCGGCTTGTATAATGGGAGGGTTAACAAAGTGTCATAAAAAGTCCCCAAATCACCAAGGGGGGAGACATAGATCCAAACCAACTCGCAAACAACACGGACAACGAGAAGATGAGTTTTGATTATGATTTGGTCATTATTGGGGCAGGTGTCGGAGGACATGGTGCAGCCTTACACGCGGTGCAGTGTGGCTTGAAGACGGCGATTATTGAAGCGGCCGAGATGGGTGGGACTTGTGTGAATCGGGGCTGTATTCCGTCGAAGGCCTTGTTAGCGGCATCAGGACGGGTGCGAGAGTTATCGGATCAGCAACATCTGGCGGCACTAGGTCTAACGGTGGGTGGTGTCGCTTTTGAACGAGGTGCGATCGCCGATCATGCCAATAATCTCGTCAGCAAAATTCGCGGCGACCTAACTAACAGCTTAAAGCGCCTCGGAGTCGATACCATTCAAGGTTGGGGGAAAGTGGCCGCCCCCCAAAAAGTCTCCGTTAAAACCGAAACGGGGGAAAAATTCATCACCGCCCGGGATATTCTACTGTCTACGGGATCGATTCCCTTTGTGCCGCCGGGCATTGAAATAGACGGCAAAACCGTATTCACCAGTGATCAGGCCGTGAAACTGGAAACCTTGCCCGATTGGATTGCTATTATCGGCAGTGGCTACATTGGTTTGGAATTCTCCGATATTTACTCGGCGCTAGGCTGTGAAATCACCATGATTGAAGCCTTAGATACCCTCATGCCCGGTTTTGACCCGGAAATTGCCAAGTTAGCGGAACGGATTTTAATTACCCCGCGAGATATTGAAACCTATAGTGGAACCTTGGCGAAAAAAGTCACCCCCGGCAGTCCAGTTGTGATTGAATTAGCCGACGCGAAGACCAAAGAACCTCTAGAAGTGTTAGAAGTGGATGCTTGTTTAGTGGCCACAGGACGCATTCCGGCGACCAAGAATCTAGGCTTAGAAAATGTGGGAGTCCAGCCCAATCGTCGGGGCTTTATTGAGGTGAATGATCAGATGGCTGTGGTGTTGGATGGTCAAGTCGTGCCGAATCTCTGGGCGATTGGGGACGCAACCGGAAAAATGATGCTCGCCCATGCGGCCTCAGCCCAAGGGGTGGTTTGTGTGGAAAATATCTGCGGCCGGGAAAAAACGGTGGATTATCGCAGTATTCCGGCGGCCGCCTTTACCCATCCTGAGATTAGCTATGTGGGCTTAACAGAGCCTCAAGCGCGGGAGTTAGGGGAAGCGGAAGGGTTTACTGTGGCGACGGCAAAAACCTATTTTAAGGGCAATTCCAAGGCCTTAGCGGAAGGGGAAACCGATGGGATCGCCAAGGTGGTCTATCGTCAGGATACGGGGGAACTGTTGGGGGTGCATATTCTTGGCCTCCACGCTTCGGATTTGATTCAAGAAGCCGCCAATGCGATCGCCCAACGCCAAGGGGTGCAAAATCTGGCGTTTAATGTCCATACTCACCCCACCCTCTCAGAAGTGCTGGATGAAGCCTTTAAGCGTGCTAAAGTAACAGCTTAAAGGGGACATGGGGGGGTCAAACCACCGGCCTATTCTCGGTCTGCTGATTCAGTATAAAACGCCAATCCGGGAAATCTCGGAGGAGAAGCCTACACTTCCCCGACAGGGAAGTGTAGGAGTGCGTCACAAAAGCAGGGATTCTCTATCCTTGCTCTGGCTTTGAATGTTGTACTTTATGCTCATCTCCTATGAAAATTCGTAGAAAACACCCTAGTCCTCCGGTTAATGTGGACATTTTGCGCTATCAAGTTAAAGTCCCGGATGCAGAACCTCGGCATATTTTAGAAAAGATTGTCTGGCATAAAGAGACGGAAGTTGAACGGATGCGCGATCGCCTTTCTCTGTTAGAACTGCGCAAACGAGTGAGAGATGTCCCGCCCCCCTTGGACTTTTTAGCCGCCCTGCGCCAAGGCAAAACCACCCCCGCCTTAATTGCCGAAGTCAAAAAAGCCTCCCCCAGTAAAGGCGTGATTCGGGCTGATTTTGACCCCGTGGCCATTGCTCAAAGCTATGAGCAAGCCGGAGCGAGTTGTATTTCTGTACTAACGGATCGGGAATTCTTTCAAGGGAGCTTTGAAAATTTGGCCTTAGTGCGCTCAACTGTCCAGATTCCAGTATTGTGTAAGGAATTTATTATTTACCCTTATCAAATCTATCTCGCTCGCAGTCACGGGGCCGATGCGGTTCTTTTGATTGCCGCTATTCTCAGCGATCAGGATTTACGGTACTTCGTGAAAATTGTCCAAAGTTTGGGCATGACTCCTTTAGTCGAAGTTCACACTCTCGCCGAATTAGATCGCGTTTTAGCTGTAGAAGACGTTACCCTAGTAGGCATTAACAATCGGAATTTAGAAAACTTCTCGGTTGATTTACAAACCACCAGCCAGTTAATTGCAGCACGGAGGGAGCAATTAGAAGCACGAAACATCCTCGTCGTTAGTGAGTCCGGGATTCACACTCCCGAAGATCGGCAGGTTGTCCATGAGGCTGGCGCTCAAGCGCTGCTAGTTGGGGAGTCTTTGCTCAAACAAGGAGATCCTCAAGAAGCGATCGCCTACCTGTTCTCTTAGATTATTCGTCCCATTCTTTTTCTATTTTATGACCTACCCTATGCCCCACTCTGAGGATTTAGCTTCTATGGCTCAAATCCCCCTCCCGTCCCATATTCATTATGAATTGCTCTTACAACTCCTAGAACGCCAGACCTCGCCTTCTGTCGATCATTCTCCAGTCATGCGGGAACAGGTACAACAGTTAATTATTACTCTGCGCAAGGCGCTCGCCCAACAGCGCCAACTCGAAACCATTTTTGAGCAGGCGAAAATCCCCTATGAGCATCGCTGGTCTTTAAATAGTTGTGGTATTGACACTCTCAGGTCTAAAGACACTGAGATTCTGCGGACAGAGTAGATTTTGGTATTGTCCAAAGTCTGACTCTCGCTACGGTCGTCAAACACCGTCTACCCAGTTGGCTAAGGTCTAAGCCTAGCTTGCTGGCTACTTTTCTGAGGATATTTGCAGCCTTGTTTGTGCCATCACGTATTTGATGGTTACGCTTGGGGGTTACAGGGTCTAAAGGGAAATCTCTGAAGCCGGGAGAGGTTGACAGAATAGGTAGCCCTGCCCAAATTCACAGCCTAGTTCTTGCAAATATTGTAATTGTTCTCGCGTTTCAATGCCCTCAGCGACCACAGCTAAACCCAGTTGATGACTCAACGCAATAATAGTTTGCACCATCTGATAATTGCGGTTGCCGGGTTGCATTTGGTTGACAAAAGAACGATCGATTTTCAGGGTGTCAATGGGGAAACGGTGCAAGTAGCCTAAAGAAGAGTACCCAGTCCCGAAATCATCTAAGCTGATCTGGATTTGTCGCGATCGCAATTCCTCAGTCAGCGCGATCGCCATTGTTGTATTCTCCATCAAAGCACTTTCGGTAATTTCCAACTTCAGATCCCAAGGATTCACCCCAGTTTTCGCCAGAACATTCTCCACATCCGCCAACAACGTAGCACTCCCAAACTGACGCACCGAAAGATTCACACTCATTATCAAATCTGAATGCCCCTGTTGATGCCACTCCTGGAGTTGTTGACAAGCTTGTTCTAACACCACTAAACCCACCTGCACCACCAAACCCGTTTCCTCCAGACAAGGGATAAACTCCCCCGGTGACACCAATCCTCGTTCAGGGTGTCGCCAACGCACCAAAGCTTCAAACCCCACAATCTCCTGAGTGGTGAGCCGAATAATGGGTTGATAATAAGTGATAAACTCCTGCCCTTCTAAAGCGCGTTGTAAGTCCGTTTCTAGTGTTAACCGTTTTAGCGTCGCTGCCTTCATTTCACGGTTAAAGATTTGAGAACACCCCTTACCCCGGAGTTTCGCCTTATACATTGCCATATCCGCCGCTTGTAAGAGGGCTTCTCCACTCGTGCCGACTTCCTCTTCTAGAGCAAGTCCCAGACAAACCGACATGAAAATATCACAGTTGGCCACCTGAAAAGGACTCAGAAACCCCGCCATCACCTGATCAATCCAAGGGATTAACCCATCAGCATTGGGAACATGATGGAGCAAAAAGCAAAACTCATCCTCCCCCACCCGGCACAGCAAATCCCCCGGGCGTAGATACTGTTTGAGGCGTTGGGCGATGGACTGAAGCAATTCATTTCCTACCCCATAGCCAAAAGCACCATTGACTAACTTGAATTGATCACAGTCTAAATAGGCGATCGCACGATTCCCCCCAGAATCGAAAGTCTTTGCCAATCTATCCAGTAAGTAGACCCGACTCCCTAACTGGGTCAAACTATCTACATTGAGCAAATTTTCTAACTGGGCTGTGCGTTCTACAACCATTGCCTCCAGTTGAGTATTAAACACCGCTAACTGTTGATATTGTTGGTGAATTCTCAACATCGAACGAACCCGCGCCATTAGTTCCAACCGACTTAGAGGTTTGGCAATAAAATCATCCGCCCCCGCCGCTAAACATTCAGCGAGAGTGTCTTTGGAGGACAAAGCCGTGACCATAATAATCGGAGTTCTTGCCCATTCTGGCATCTCTTTAATGCGTTTACAAACCTCGATCCCATCTAGAACAGGCATCATCACATCCAGTAAAATTAAATCCGGTTGGATGATGGGCAGAATGGCAATGGCCTCTGTGCCATTGGCGGCATAGTGTAAGTCATAGAATGAACACGAGCGCGTAATTCTAACGCATTAATCGGTTTACCCATAAAGTCATCTGCACCCGCGGCCAAGCATTCGGCGAGACTTTCCTTAGAAGATAAAGCTGTAACCATAATGATGGGTGTTGTTGCCCATTCTGGCATCGCTTTGATACGACGACAGACTTCAAGTCCATTCATAACAGGCATCATCACATCCAGTAAAATTAAATCGGGCTGCATGATTGGAAGAACTGAAATCGCATCTTCTCCACTCGCCGAATAGTATAACTCATAGTCTTGATTACTTAATAGAGTCTCAATGACATCAAAGTTGTCCGGTTCATCATCAACAACTAATAATTTTGAGAAATTAATCATGATTTTTACGGTTGGAATAACTTAAATATTCAGGCTATTGAATTAAGATCAATACTTAACTTAACAATCCATTAGCACCCATGATTAAAGAGAAAATTATTTCAGGATCTATTCTACAACGAATTTTAAGGCTATTACAAGAATATTGTTTAAGAATATTTGTTTGCCCCCCTATTCCCCTTGGGTAAGCGGGGGAGTTAATAACTGCTGAATGGTCATGGTTAACTGTTTTAATTTCACGGGCTTACTCAAGTATTCATTCGCCCCTGCTTGTAAACAGCGATCGCGATCAATGTCCATCGCCAACGCCGTTAAAGCAATGATAGGAGTTCTAGCCAACTCAGGAATCTCCCGAATCCGTTTCATGGCCTCTAGTCCATCCATGCCTGGCATTTGAATATCCATTAAGATCAAATCAGGAGATAGAGCCACAGCCTGACTAATTGCCTCCTGACCATTTTTCGCCACTTCAATTCGATAATCTTTCGCCATTAAATAGTTAGAAATTGTGCTGATATTGGCTTCATTATCTTCAGCTAACAACAGCAGAGGAGAAGATTCGCCCGGTGATTTGATTGGCAGATCATTGGTTTGTACCCCCAGATTAGCAGGGTGTTGTTCGGGAATCCTCTGGGCCGCTTCATAGGGCAGATCAATCATAAAACAACTCCCTACACCCTCTTCACTGGTTAACCCCACCTGTCCGCCATGAAGTTCAACAATCCGTTTAGTGAGAGCTAAACCTAAACCTGTGCCTTGATATTGGCGATTGAGGGCGCTATCAATTTGCATAAAGGGTTGAAACAACTTTTTGATATTTTTGGGGCTAATCCCAATGCCCGTGTCAATGACTGCAAATCGGAGGGAGTGGGTTCTTCTCCCGGACTCAGAAGGGGGGATTGTGGTAACTTTCAACACGATGCGCCCCCACTCAGGGGTAAACTTCACCGCATTATTCAACAGATTAATTAAGACTTGACGGATGCGCCGTTCATCTAGAACAATATCGGGCAAATTTAAGGGCAGATCAACCGAGAGTTGAATTCGTTTTTTCAGGGCTTGCTGTTTGATGAAGGAGAGACTCGATTGACACAGAGGGGCGATCGCCGTCGAGGAACAATCTAACTCCACCTGACCCGATTCTATCTTAGCTACATCCAAAATATCATTAATCAACTCTAGTAGGTGAGAGGCGCTCCGTTCCACCGTTTGCAGGGCTTTCAGTTGTCCGTCATTGAGGGGGCCGAAAATTTCCTCTTGTAGCCCTTCCGTCATGCCCAAGATCGCATTGAGGGGGGTGCGGAGTTCATGACTCATATTAGCCAGAAACTCATCCTTGAGACGGGTAGCGCGGATCAGTTCTTCGTTAGTTGCTTGCAGTTGGGCTTGGGCTATTTTGCGATCGGTGATATCTTCAGCAATGCCAGCCACCCGATAGATCTGACCTTGGGCATTAGGGATGGGGAAAGCGCGATCGCGAATCCAGCGAATTTCCCCATCGGGGCGCACAATCCGATATTCCTCATCATATTCCCCTTTGATTTGTTTAGGAATCGCTGCCATAATACCAGCACGATCCTCCGGGTGAATCGCCTCCACCCAAGCATGAGGCGAAATATAAAGTTCATCTGACGTGCGGCCCCAGATGCGACTATAAGCTGGGCTGACATAGACTCTCTCCGTGCGTTCGAGTTCAATAATCCAAAAAACCGCATCAATCCCCTGTACCAATTGTCGGAATTTTTCCTCACTTTCCTGGAGAGCATTTTCTGCTCGTTTGCGATCGGTAATATCCTGAAAAGTTCCCACCACCCCAATAATATGCCCCCTCCAATCCCGCAGAGGCAGCTTATTGATATCCAGCCAATGCAAGTCCCCATCGGGAAAAATCGCCTGTTGCACAATACCGATCAGGGGAGATCCCGATTCAATCACCTGCTGATCAAGGCGGCGATATCTCAACGCTTCTGCCTCAGTGTAGAGATCAAAATCGGTTTTCCCCACCACCTGCTCGGGAGAATCAGCCCCCAAAGTTCTGGCGAATTGACCATTACAGCCTTGATAATGGAGTGCGCAATCTTTCCAGAATACAGCTAGGGGAACCGTATCTAAAACAGTTTGTAAAAACTGTTGAGATGCCCGCAGGTCTTGTTCAGCTCGTTCCCGTTGAACCAGTGCGGCGTGCTGTTCGCTAATATCCACATTGACCCCCGTCATGGTCAGAGGATGCCCCGCCTCATCCCGCACCACCACCCCATAGATTTTAAGGTGGCGAATCTTGCCATCAGGTAGGAAAATGCGAAATTCAGTATTGTATTCCCTCCCGGTTTTGAGAACCTTAGCCATATCTTCAGTCAAGCGCCGCAGATCCTCCGGGTGGACATATTCCTGCCACTGTTCATAGGTGATCTGGGCATCTAGGGGGAAATGGTAAATTTCTCGCATCTGTTCATCCCAGATCAGCGTGTTGTCCTGCAATTGCCACGTCCAACACCCCATTGATGCCGATTTTAAAGCTAGGGAGAGACGTTCCGAGAGTTTTTGTAATTGGGCTTCCCGTTTTTGAAGTTCAGCCGTGCGTTGGGCGACCTTGGTTTCTAGCTCTTGGTTGAGGCGATGGAGTTGCTCCTCTGCCTGCTGGCGTTGACGCAGTGCAGCTTGCTTCTGGGTAATATCCCGCACCATGAATAACACCTCATCCTCCCCACTTTTCACCACCCGCACCTCTTCATCCTGACGGCGGTTATTCACCCAGAGGGTTTGCTCATAAACTTGCAATTCCCCCGTTTCTAGGGCTTGGCGAATGTAGTGAAGCTGGCGTTCTGCCAACTCTGGGGGCAACATGGCCGTTATTGATTTTCCCGTGGGGTCAATCTGGGCGGGAATTACATCTCCACAACGAGAGGAGGTGACAAAACCTCGATAAACCCCATCAGCCCCCACCCGAAACATTAAATCAGGAATCGCCATCAATACGGCATGGTTGCGACGCTCACTCTCCCGCAAGGCTTGCTCGGCTTGGCGACGTTCACGGCGAGTTTGAGCTTCTCGCATTTCCCGGCGCACTGTCTCCGGCAACCGGGCTAAATTCCCCTTCATAATGTAGTCGCTGGCTCCGGTTTTCATCATCTCCACGGCCAATTTTTCCCCAATGGTTCCCGACACCACCAAAAAGGGAATATCCTGTTGGCTTTCCTTGAGGATTTCTAGGGCGGTGGGAGCATCAAAACCGGGGAGGTTATAATCGGAGACAATCACATCCCAAGGCTGGTGGGGTAGGGCTTCCCGCAGTGCCTGGGCTGTTTGCACCCGTTCCCAAATCAGATCAAATCCATCCCGTCGCAATACCCGCAGTAATAACTCGGCATCATCATCCGAGTCTTCAATTAATAAAAGATGCAGTGCTTCCGGCATAATTACTCCCTCGGTTCCTCTGTGGGGATTGGCTCATTGATTAAGGCCCAATACAAACCTAATTGCGAAACAGCTTGGGCAAATTGCTCAAAATCGACGGGCTTTCGGACGTAACTATTGGCTCCTAAGTTGTAGCTTTCGAGAATATCGGGTTCTTCGCTGGAGGACGTTAAAACCACGACGGGTAAGGTTTTAAACCTTGGCTCGCTTCGTAGTCTACGCAAAACATCTAAGCCGCTTATCTTCGGTAGTTTTAGGTCTAATAACACCACCGTTGGCAAGGGATAGGTGCTAAAAATCAAATTTAACGCTTCTTCGCCGTTGCGCGCAATTAAAATCGGGTTGGTGATTTTACTCCGACGGAGCGATCGCAAGGTTAAGCGTTCATCATCGGGATTATCTTCAACTAAAATAATGGGACGGGGGGAAACCATGGGCAGGATAACAGAAGGGTTGGCAGGAAAGGTGGGGTTCCCTTGGGCGATTAGGGAATCGTAAAATAAAAGGTAGCCCCTTGTTCGATCGCTCCCTCAGCCCAAATTTTTCCCCCATGGCGACGGATGATCCGTTGTACTGTGGCTAAACCGATGCCTGTACCGGGAAATTCTGCGGTATTGTGGAGCCGTTGGAACACTCCAAAAAGCATTTTGGCGTATTGCATATCAAACCCCGCGCCATCATCGCGCACAAAATAAACGGGGGTGGTTTTGCCGGGCATAACCCCCAATTCAATGCGGGCGCTGGGGTGATGGCTGGTGAATTTCCAGGCATTTTCCAGTAAATTGGTTAAGACGATCGCCATCAAGGTAGGATCGGCGGTTACTTTCAGATCCGGCGCAATGATAAATTCTACGGGTCTTTGGGGATCTTGAATTTGCAAATCTTGGCTCAGGGCGCTTGCTAGGGCGCTGAGGTTCACCTGTTGCGGTTTGAGTTCAGAACGCGATACCCGCGACAGAGACAGTAGATCATCGATCAGGTGACTCATCCGACTAATGTTATAGCGGATGCGATCGAAATAGTCTTGGGCGATGTCGTCAAATAGCTCCCCATAGTCCTCTAGGAGGGCTTGACTAAAGCCGTCAATGGCTCGCAGGGGAGCGCGCAGATCATGGGAGACAGAATAGGCAAAGGCTTCCAGTTCTTCGTTGGAGGCGGCTAGTTGCTGGCTGATTCTCAGCAGGTCAGTTTCGTGGGTTTTGCGCTCGGTAATATCTAAGACAGTACCGACTAAAGCCGTGACCTGGCCTTGGGCATCCATAATGGGTTCCCCTCGCGCTTGGATGTAGGTATAGGGGCCGTCTTCATGGCAGACGCGACATTCCAAATCGTAGGGTTTTCCGGTGGCGATCGCCTCGGCCACCACCCGATCATGATAAATCTGATCTTCTGGATGATAGATTTGCAAGAGTTCCTCATAACTCGGCATCCCTAGGGCGATATCGCGCCCCAACAGCCGAAAAACCTGCTCAGACCAAGTGATTTTACCCGTGGCGACTTCAAACTCCCAACTGCCGAGATGGGCAATCCGTTGGGCGGCATTCAGGTGGGCTTCCCGTTTTTTTAAGGTCTCTTCCATCTCTTGTTGCTGGGTAAGGTTCCGGGCGACAGCATAGAGGAAAGAGCCGTAGGGTTGGGTGTACCACTCTAGCTGAACATAACGACCATCGGCACGGCGATAACGATTCACGAAACCTTCCACCTTTTCTTGTCCCTTCAATTGCTCAATGGCGGCTAGGGTGGCGGCGCGGTCTTCGGGATGGATGAAATCTAAGAGGATTTGCCCTTCCAGGTCTTTGACCTGATAACCCAAGGTGGTTTCCCAGGCGGGATTGAGGCGGATAAATCGCCCTTGGACATCGGCAATGCAAAGCAGATTCAGGGTTAAGGTAAAGAAAGGTTCGAGATTCTTTTTAATATCCCGGTGGGGGGTGAGGAGTGAAAGCCATTTGTCCTGACTGATGACCCCTTCTAGGTTTCCTTGGTCATCCACAATCAAGACATGGCGCACCCCCTCAGTCAGAAAACATTGACCAATCTGGTCAATATCTTGCCAGTCCGACAGGTTCAGGGTTGGGGCGGGGCTAATGTCCAAAGTGGCGAGGGGCTGGCGGGTGTCCTGTCCTTGGGCGAATAGTCTCACCAGATCCTCGGCATTCAACAGCCCAAAGCCCTCCGGTTGGGAGATCACCACACAGCAGGAATCTGCCCCACTGATAGCGGCGATCGCCTCTTGGAGGCTATCCTCTAAGGTAAGTTGGGGGGGAGACGGGATAATGATAGTTTCCAGGTCTGCTAGGGTGGGTACACCAAATGGCATAACTTATTCCTGATTATTTGATTTCGAGTCATTAGATTAATTAGGGCTTGCTGAATAACTCTACCTATTCCCTATTCCCTATTCTTAGAGACATATTCAGCAAGCCCTAGATATTTTCACCCCGCGTAAAATTTAGGATGCCTTGAATGGTCATCGTTAATTGTTTTAATTTCACGGGCTTACTCAAGTATTCATTCGCTCCCGCTTGTAAACAGCGATCGCGATCACTGTCCATCGCCAACGCCGTTAAGACAATGATAGGCGTTGTAGCCAACTTAGGAATCTCCCGAATCCGTTTCATGGCCTCTAGTCCATCCATGCCTGGCATTTGAATATCCATTAAGATCAAATCAGGAGATAAAGCCACAGCCTGACTAATGGCCTCCTGACCATTTTTCGCCACTTCAATCCGATAACCTTTCGCCATTAAATAACTGGAAATGGTGCTGATATTCGCTTCATTGTCTTCAGCTAAAAGCAGCAGGGGAGAAGACTGACCCGGTGATTGGATTGCCAGATTATGGGGGGCAAAATTAGACTCGGAGTCGGTCTGTGGGGAAAAAACCACCGAGGCCTGATAGGGTAAATCAATCATAAAACAACTACCCTTTCCCTCTTCACTCCTGACCCCAACCTGTCCGCTATGAAGTTCAACAATCCGTTTCGTGAGGGCTAAACCTAAACCTGTGCCTTGATATTGGCGATTGAGGGCGCTGTCAATTTGCACAAAGGGTTGAAACAGTTTGGTTAGATTTTCCGGGGTGATACCAATACCCGTATCAATGACGGAAAATCGGAGATAGGGGGGGTTGTTCTTTTCTGTAGGTAACGTAACCTCTAAGGTCACGCACCCCCCTTCGGGAGTAAATTTAACAGCATTGTTGAGCAGATTAATTAACACCTGACGGATGCGCCGCTCATCCAGCACAATATCGGGCAGGTTTACGGGCAAATTAACCGAGAGTTGCAGCTGCTTTTTGAGTGCTTGTTGTTTGACAAAGGTGATACTGGATTGACACAAGGGGGCGATGGCTGTTGGCGCACATTCTAACTCCACCTGCCCGGATTCAATCTTGGCCACATCTAAAATGTCGTTAATCAAGGCCAGTAAATGGGAGCCACTGCGTTCGATGGTGCTTAAGGCTTTCTGCTGGCCATCGTTGACTGGGCCAAATACACCTTCCTGTAGGCCTTCGGTCATTCCTAATATGGCATTAAGGGGGGTGCGGAGTTCGTGGCTCATATTGGCCAGAAATTCATCTTTGAGTCGGGTAGCGCGGATCAGTTCTTCATTGCGTTGGGTGAGTTGGGTTTGGGTTTGTTGACGTTCGGTGAGTTCCTCTTGTAACTTTTCGAAGAGGTGGGATTGTTGAATGGCGATCGCCAGTTGGTTGGCAATTTGCTGTAAAAGTTCAGCGTCGGACTTTTGCCAAATCCGTTGTTCATGGCAGGCGTGAATCACTAAGAGACCCCATAGTTTATTCCCTGACTGCGGATCTGTCCAAGAATCTATTTCCCCATTCCCCATTTCTCCATTCCCCATTTCCCCATTATGGATTTCCTGCAAAATGGGGGCAACAATCTTGGATTGAATCTGTCCCTGGTGAGAATAGTCGAGGAGACAAGGGGTCCAAGGATCATTCATTACATCTGGAACAATCCGGGGCTGGCCTTGCCAATAGAACTGGAGGACTTCTGACGACCATTCTTCATCTTCGCAGTTCATTGGCTTGAGACTCGGCAAATCCTCAGAAACCGCTTCCGCCAGAATGGATGTCCTGCTACGGTCAAAGAGGCGGAAGACAATGACCCGATCCCCTTGCAAAATTTCCCGCACTCGTTGGGTGGTAATGGCTAAAATTTCTTGTAGGTTTAGGGATTCACGAATCTGTTGCACAATCTGGCCCAGGACTGTGCGCTGTCGAAGTTGCTGGGCAATCATGGCTTCGGCCTTTTGCCGATGGCGATCCATGCGATAACCTTCAATCAAATTACTACAGGTGGTTAAGAATGGTCCGAGTGTTTCAATGATGCTCTCGTTATAACCTCCCGGACGATTGGCAATTCCGACCATGCCGATCAGTTCAGGGCCTTTGAAAAAGGGAATCCCTAAAAATGCCTCCAGTGGGGGATGACCTGTGGGGATACCCCCTCGACGGGGATCGGTGATGGCATGATTGGCAATGACGGGTTTTCCGGTCAAAATGACCGCACCAAAAAGGGTTTGGAGGTTGCTAAACTCCATCCCTTTTTCATAATTGTCTTGATAGAATTGCTCTGTGGCGGTATCCCAAGCAATATTGGTAATGCTATGGGTTTGTAAATAGGGAACTCCACGGATTTTGAGAAAATTTTCCTCCATGTGGGCGATTCCGTCTCCTCGGAAGAGGATCTCGCCAATAAATCCATATTCACTATTGGTCAACTCTAAGAGACCATCTAACAAGCCTTCAAAAATCCTCAGACGATTGGCGGCAGTGATGAATTGCGCTTGAGCATGGGTAATGGTAGAGAGGAGAGAATTGCTACTAGCTAGGTCGAGTTCTACCTGTTTACGGGGGGTAATATCAAATTGAATGGATAAAAATTGAGTGGGTTGACCTTGGGGGTTGAGAAAGGGGATGATGGTTGCATCAACCCAGTAAATTTGGCCGTTCTTGGCGCGGTTACAAATTTCGTTGCGCCAGACTTGGCCGTTTAAAATGGTTGTCCAGAGATGGGCAAAAAATTCCGGGGGATGGTGCTGAGAATTGAGAATCCGAGGAGTTTTGCCTAGGATTTCTGCTTGGCTATAGCCGGAAATGGACTCGAAGCGGTCATTGACGTAGAGAATTTTACCTTTGAGGTTGGTGGTGACAACAATGGCTGATTGATCAAGGGCAAATTTAAAGGAACTCAGTTCTTGGAGCAGTTTTTGGCGTTCAAGTTCGTTGTTTTTGCGATCGCTAATATCCGTATGGGTGCCAATAAACCGTAGGGGGTTGCCCGCTCCATCCCATTCTATAATGCGTCCTTGGGCTAAAATCCAGCGATAGGAGCCGTCTTTACCACGTAGACGATGTTCATTGCGATAAACGTCGGTTTGCCCTTGTCTATGCTGTTCCACCTCTTGGTAGGTATGGGCTAAATCGTCGGGATGAACGCGACTTTCCCACTCGCTCAATTGGTTTTCCAGCTCATCTTCCCCGTAGCCTAACATGGCTTTCCACTGTTTATTGAACCAAACCGTTCCGGTTGGCATATTCCAGTCCCACAGCCCAGTATTGGAGGATTCGAGAGCGAGTTCTAAGCGCAGTTGGCTTTCTTGTAGGGCAATTTCGGCTTGTTTGCGATCGCTAATATCCACCACCACACAGACACAAGTTCCCTCAGCCGGGCAAACCATCGCCACCCCCAGCAACACGGCCACGGGATGCCCGTCTTGGTGGAGATAGACCTTTTCAAAGGGGTCAATGAAATTATAGGTCAGCAGATGATAGATCGCTTCTACATCCTGCTGTTGATATTCTGGGGGGGTCAGGTCTGCCCAGTTCAGTCGTCCGGCGTTGAGGTCATCCCGGTTATAGCCCAGCATGGCTAAAAAGCGATCATTGGCCTCGGTGATGTCTCCAGTAAAGTTGGTGAACATCATGCCCACCACATTGGAATCAAACACTTGCCGAAAACGGGTTTCACTGGCCTGCAACTCCCGTTGAGCTTGATGGGTGTCGGTGACATCTAAGTTGACCCCAATCATACTTTGGGGATGGCCGGCCCCATCCCGCAGGACTACCCCATAGGCCCGAATATAGTGCAGGCTGCCATCGGGATGGACTACCCGAAATTCGGTATTGTATTCGGCTGCTCCTAATAGTGCTTGTTGGAGCAGGGTTTCCGTCCGTTGACGATCTTCAGGGTGGACTCCCTTAGACCAGACTTCATAGGGCATCGTGACTCCGGATGGGTCATCCGTTGGACTAGGCTCAATCCCATAGAGGGCATACATCCGCTTATCCCAAGTCAGACAATTTTGGGCAATATCCCACTCCCAACAGCCCAGAGCGGCGGAGGAGAGGGCAATGCTTAAGCGTTGAGAGAGTTGGGCTAAGGTGGCTTCGGCTTGTTGACGAGCGCTAATATCCCGCAAGATGCCTTGAAAAATGATACTATCCCCCACTTGAATCATGGTTCCCGAAAGGGCTACGGGAATTGAATGGCCGTCAGCATGGAGGATGAGTCCGTCCCAGAGAATTCGCTGTTGGGGATTCACAAGGGATTCCCAGACCTGAGTCATGGGGTGTAACTCTTCGGGGGGACAGAGTTGGGAGTAGTGCATTTGGGTCAATTCTGAGCGGGAGTAGCCAAATAATTCCTCGGCGGCGGCGTTCGCCTCAATAATGTAGCCTTGGGGGGTGGTGAGGAGAATAGCATCGCTGGCCCCTTCCATGAGGGCGTGATAGCGGGCTTCCCGGCTTTCCAGTTCGGCAGTGCGTTGGGCGACCCGGGCTTCTAGTTGGGCATTCAGGGCGGCTAGGTCTTGTTGGGCTTGCTGCCGTTCCCGGATTTCGTTCTGGAGTTGTTGGTGTTGGCTGGCTTGTTGCAGTGCGATCGCCAATTGTAAAGACAGGGCTTGTAACAGTTCAATTTCCCAAGTTTGCCAGTCTCGCGGCTGGTCGCGGCAACTGGCAATCATTAACCCCCAGAGATGATCCTCCAACACAATCGGCACCATCAACTTGGCTCGGATCTCAAAGCTTAACAACATCTCCTGATGGCACAGACTTATGGACTCATCATAAATATCCCGCACCACCCGCACCCGACCTTGACGATAGGATTCTAGCCACTCTGAAGTCACACAGGGATCATTCGCTTCCCGATGCAGCACAGAACGCCCACCGGAAATCATCGATTCCGCGATAATCTCTCCCCTCAAGCCCTCCTCCAGTTGGTAGATCATCACACGGTCGCACTGCAAGACCTGCCGCACTTCATCCACGGCAGTCTGGAGAATGGTCGGTAAATCGAGGGAATTCCGCAGGCTAGTGGCAATCTCCAACAAGAGACGGACACGCTCTGCCTGGGCTTCAATGATCTGGGTGCGTTCTTCCACTTGTTGTTCAAGTTCCCGAGTCCGACGTTCGAGCAGAGTCACTCGTTCGACCTCTAAGCGAGCGACTTTTTGTTCTAAGACTTCGGCGAGACGATACAGTTCAAGGGGGTTAAATGCTTGGAGCAAGCTAGTTTGTGTGATAATTCCCAACAGTTCTCCGCCTTCTCCTGTCACAACCACTCGCCGAATCCGGCGTTTTTCCATCTCTTGTTGTGCTGCCCAGAGGTCGGCCTCGGGGCGCATCGTAAACAGGGGGGAACTCATCACCTCCTCAGCCCGAGTTTCCCCCAAGTTTCCCCCCAGCACTTGGAATTTCACCACATCGCGCTCGGTCACAATTCCCAACGGATACTCCCTTAAGTCCCCTCTTTCTGGAGGGCGGGTGAGAATGACAGAAGAGAGCCGATTTTCGGCTAATAACTGAGCAATCTCCAACATGGAAGTATCCGGATGAGCCGTCAAAACCTTCTGAGTCATTACTTCTTGCACAGACCGCAAGCGCAACAAATCCGCCGGACGGGCTAGGTTTCGTAAGGATTCATGGCTGATTAGCCCCATCAGCCGCTCTTGTTCATCGACGATGGGGACATGACGCAGGCAATGCTGTTCGAGAAAATGTAAAAGACTGAAAATATCCGTGAGTTCTGAGGGGCGGAGTGTAAGAACCGGTTGAGTCATCACCTCCCCCACAGACAGTTCTCTAATGTCCCTCTGTTGGGCGCTCAGACGGACAATATCCCGTTCCGTCAAAATTCCCACAAGCTGTCTGCCCTGGTCTTGGTCGGAATCCGTCTCGACTACGACCAAAACACAACTAGAGACTCCCCCCCCATATTCCCCGGGGGCTTGGGGGGCAGGGGAGGCAGATTCTGGAGTACATAAGCCACTCATCAGAGCAATGGCCTCAACGAGGGTGGCCGTGGGGGAAATGACGTGAGGATGGGGAAAAATCGCCTCGGTTACGTCAATAGAAGAGAAGGAATCGCTCTGCATAGTCAAGTAACATAATCCAAAGGAATGGCTCTGCATAGTCAAGTAACATAATCCAACCGTGACTTGCTCCTGATGCTGACTGCAAAGGCTAGAGCGCAGACCTCCCCGTATCGCCCCAGGGCTTTCCTGCTTCCACGGAAGGCGCTAGATGTCTGATTAGAGGCATTCCCGATCACCTTATCCTCTCTAAGCAGCTTGACCCCCAGTGCGATGACTGTAAGTCCGGGTTGCTCCATCATCATTGTAGCTTTCTTGCCTAGTTAGTCCAAACTCTAGCTGCCAAAACCTCCCTGTCAGGCTAAAAAATACTTAGGGCTTGCTGAAAAAAACCAACGCTAGACTCAACAAGGGAATGGGCAATCTTGACTAGTTAAGACCCAAAGTTATAGGCCAAGAGCATCGGGAGTCTTTCGCTCAGATTCAAGATAATTGATTGACAAAATTGGAGAGAATCTGTAACCCACTCGTAGAGGACTTTTCTGGGTGGAATTGAACGGCGGCGACGTTATCCTGTGCGATCGCCGCCGTAACCGTTTGCGAACCATGAACCACCGTAGCCGCACGCACAGCCGGGTCTACGGGGTCTACATAGTAGGAGTGGACAAAATACACATAGGGAGACGGGGGTAATTTATCCCAGAGGAAATGATGACTTTGGGTGAGGGTGAGTTGATTCCAACCCATGTGAGGGATGACCAGATTAGGTTCAGATTTAAACCGTCGCACCTTACCTGGAATAATGCCTAATCCCAGTTCTTTGCCTTCTTCTGACCCCTCAAAGAGAATCTGTAGCCCTAGACAAATCCCGAGGAAGGGTTTCCCTTGCCGAATCACTTGTTTGAGGGGTTCTTCGAGATGGCGCGATCGCAAATGTTGCACAGCCGGATCAAAAGAGCCTACCCCCGGCAAAACCACCGCGTCCGCAGCCTCAATCACCTCCGGAGAGTCCGTAATAATCGGTGTTGCACCCGCATTTTCCAACCCCTTACAAGCGGAGTGCAAATTTCCCATATCATAATCAACGACGGCAATCTTTACCATTCTGGCTTGTAGCTATCCTCTATCTAAAGTTGGCATAGGTTTATTTTATCTTTAATGTGAGCAAGGGCAATTCCCGGTAATCTTGTTAAAGAAATCAGACTCCTTCCTAAGAATTCCCTAAACTTTTGTTAGGATGGCTGAATCCACTGCCCATGAACCCAAAATATATCCATTGACTATGCCTGAATTAGCATCTCCCCAGCCCGTGATTCATGCCCTACAAGTCGCTCCCCGGCAAGTGTTGCGGGGTCATGAGATATTACAATCCTCTGGAGAGGCAATGGCCCAACTGGGAAAACGCCCTCTAGTGGTGGGAGGCGATCGCACCTTACAACAACTCACCCCTCTCCTCCGTCAACTGGGACAAACTCATCCCCTCAACTTAGACTTTGCCAGTTATAGCCCCGATTGTTCGGAAAATTCCCTCGCCCAACTGCACCAAAGCGTAAAGCAACATCAGGCCGATGTCATCCTTGGGGTAGGGGGCGGGAAAGCCATGGACACCGCCAAACTCCTCGCCCATCAATGTCAATTACCTGTTGTCACCCTGCCCACCTCTGGGGCGACTTGTGCCGCTTGGACGGCTTTATCTAATATTTACTCCGATGAGGGAGCCTTTCAATACGATGTTCCCCTCTCCCACTGTCCCGAATTACTGATTTTAGACTACAGCTTGATTCAAACGGCCCCCCAACGGACTCTAGTGGCAGGGATTGGGGATGCGATCGCCAAATGGTATGAAGCCTCCGTCAGTAGTGGCAACTCCGCCGAAACCCTGATCATCGCCGCCGTCCAACAAGCCCGCGTCCTCCGTGATATTCTCTTCCAAAAATCCCCCCTCGCCCTTCAAAATCCCGGCGGTGAGGATTGGTGTGCCGTAGTAGATGCCACCGTCTTGTTGGCGGGTGTCATCGGTGGCCTCGGTGGGGCAAATTGTCGCACTGTAGCCGCCCACGCCGTTCATAATGGCTTAACTCACATTCGGGCCGCCCACCACGCCTTACACGGCGAAAAAGTGGCCTATGGCATCTTGGTTCAATTGCGCCTAGAGGAGATGGTACAAGAAAATCAACTGGCTCTCACCGCCCGTCAACAGTTGCTGAAATTTTATCAAGCCATTGGTTTACCCCAAACCTTAGAAGATTTGGGCTTAGGGGAGGTGACATTAGCCCAACTCCGTCACAGCGCCGAAATGGCCTGTCATCCCCAATCGGACATTCACCGTTTACCCTTCCCCGTCACCCCAGAACAACTCATGGCGGCAATGGTTTCCACAACTCTCCTCCCCGATTTGTCCCGAGAAACGGCGGAAACTGCTGTAAAGGTTGTTTCGGGAAAGGGCGGGAGTCGGGAGAATTGAGAATTGATAATTAGGGCTTGCTGAATAACTTGGGGAATAGGGAACAGGGAATAGGTAATAGGGAATAGGGAATTGATAATTGACATGAGAAACCGGGTTTTTGCTAGGGTGTATCGAGAAAACTAGACAATGAATGCAACCCGGTTTCTGGCTAAAGTTAGTCAAAGTTGGTCAATGACATTACACCCGACTCCCCCGCTCCCCTGCTCCCCCGCTCCCCTGCTCCCCCTGAACCTTCTCTGATTGTCCAAAAATCTTAGGAATTGTGCCTAGAGAAAAAATCGAAAATGTGCCATCATGCAAGGACTCAGTGGGGGATGGTGATTGTTTGATGGTTCCATGTCTTAACTGTACGGTTGTTTATTTTTCTTTTTCCCAGTTGTGTTGCAATGAGTTTAAACTGGCTTACTCCGGCTAAACGCCTTAGCGCGCTTCCTACCTACGTCTTTGCTCGTTTGGATGAACTGAAAGCCCATGCGAGAGAACAAGGGCTGGATTTGATTGATTTGGGCATGGGCAATCCCGACGGATCTCCACCCAAACCCGTGATTGAGGCGGCGATCGCGGCAATGGATAATCCGAAAAATCATGGATATCCCCCCTTTGAAGGCACAGCCAGTTTTCGTAAAGCCATTACCGCCTGGTATTACCGCCAATACCAAGTAGAATTAGACCCAGATAGTGAAGCCCTACCCCTCCTAGGCTCCAAGGAAGGCCTCACCCATCTCGCCCTAGCTTATGTAGATCCCGGCGACGTGGTGATTGTCCCCAGCCCGGCCTATCCCGCCCATTTCCGCGGCCCCCTGATTGCCCAAGGGGACGTTTATCAAGTGGACCTGAAAGCGGAACAAAACTGGGTGATGGATCTAAGCACCATCCCGGAAGACATTGCCCGACGGGCGAAACTGCTCTATTTTAACTATCCCAACAACCCCACCACCGCCACCGCCCCCCGGCACTTTTTTGAGGAAATTGTGGAGTTTGCCCGGCACTATCAAATTGTGCTGGTTCACGATTTGTGTTATGCCGAGTTAGCCTTTGATGGCTATGTTCCCACCAGTTTGTTACAAATCCCCGGCGGCAAAGACCTCGGGATTGAATTCCATACTCTCTCCAAAACCTACACTATGGCTGGGTGGCGGGTGGGCTTTGTGGTGGGGAATTCCCAAGTGATTCAAGGACTACGCACGCTCAAAACCAACTTAGACTACGGGATTTTCTCCGTGGTGCAAACAGCAGCCGAAACGGCGTTACAGTTGCCCGATGAGTATGTCCACCAAGCCCAAGATCGGTATCGCACCCGCCGGGATTTTATGATTAAAGGTCTGGCGGAGTTAGGCTGGGAGGTTCCCCCCTCTCAAGCGACGATGTATTTATGGGTGCCTTGTCCTATTGGCACCAACTCCACGGATTTTGCGTTAGATGTGCTGCAAAAAACCGGGGTGGTGTTGACTCCGGGGAGTGCCTTTGGGGAAGCTGGAGAGGGCTATGTGCGGCTGAGTTTGATTGCCGATTGCGATCGCCTCGGAGAAGCCCTCAGACGACTCAAACAAGCGGGAATCCGTTATCGTCCCGAGGAAGCTGTTGTGTCCTCCAACTCCTAGGCAAGGGGAAATTTTCAGGAAAATTGCGACCAAAGCCCCCAACAAAGCCTAAAATCACAACAGGGCGGATGGAATGGGAGTAATCCCCCATTACTGCACCTCCGCCCTCAACCTTTCCCCATTTTGGCTATTAGAGAGGGATTCCATGTCTCTAGAGAACTTAAAACCCGCCAGCAAAGCCGACGCGATGGTTTATGTCCCCTATTTCCAAGGGCAAAAGCGCCAACTTCTCCCCCTGGCCATTGGTTTATATCAACAGGGTTCCCTCGAAGGGGAACGGCAAATTGAGGGCAGCGACAATATCCCCTTTGTGGCAACCTGGTTTGTGTCTAAATTACCCTCAGAATTAACCCGTTGTCGTCTTCAGTTTGATGGCAACGCAGAATTAAGTTATGAGGTGGATTTACAAAATTCTGAGTTTGTAGATCACCTGATGGATGTGATTATGTCCTACAAACGCACTAATCACACGGATTTTTCTCGGCAATTTTATCGAAAACTTCTACAAAAGGATGATTCTTCCTCTTGAACTGGTAGATTCTAGTTCAACTAGAGGGCAAAGGGCTGATTCTCGCCCCTAATCCATCCATTCACGATCCAATAGGAATATTCATTAACTGCTAACACATTTATAGGAGTGAGGGTGTGCCAAAATCTAGATATCTCTTGGTTGGTTCTACAGAACCTTTTAGTGGGAAGTCTGCCACAATTTTAGGACTGGCTCATCAACTTCGCGCCCAAGGCGTCTCTATCGGCTACGGAAAGCCCTTGAGTCACGGAGGGGAGGACAGGAATGAGGCCGGGGAAGATGCGGATGTGAAGTTTATTCGCCAAGTCCTCGGTCTCACTGAACAACAAACCCAAGTCCCTCTATTATTTTTAGACGAACCGACGGTAGAAAAAGGACTGCACCACGAACCGGGGAGTTATTATGTCGAACAACTCCAACAGTCTTTAGCTCAAGTGGAGGGGGATTTAGTCCTCCTAGAGGGGTTAGGCACGCTGTCTGAGGGGCGTTTATTTAACCTCTCACTCAAGGAGATTGCCGCCCACAGTCAAGCGATGGTTATGATTGTGGCACGCTATCATTCTCTGTTGTTAGTGGATCAATTGCTAGATGCTCAAGATCAACTGGGCGATCGCCTATTTGGGGTTTTGATTAATGATATCGGACCCCAAGACCAGGAAACGGTAAGGCAACACTTACAGCCTTTTCTCGAAAGTCGGGGGATTCCTGTCCTAGGTATGATGCCGCGCAGCAGTTTGTTACGCAGTGTCAGTGTGCGGGAGTTAACGAAACAGTTGGGAGCTAAAGTCCTCTGTCGGCCCGATCGGTTAGATTTAATGGTGGAACACCTCACGATTGGGGCGATGAATGTTAACTCGGCGCTGGAGTATTTCCGCAAGGGCGAGAATATGGCGGTGGTGACGGGAGGCGATCGCAGTGAACTCCAAATGGCCGCCCTGGAAACTTCGACCAACTGCCTCATTTTAACCGGACATACACCCCCGCCGGATTTTATTATCAATCGGGCGGAGGATTTGGAAATCCCCATTTTATCGGTGGATCTCGATACCCTAACCACGGTGGAAATTGTCGATCGCACCTTTGGCCAAGTCCGTCTACAAGAGTCAATCAAAGTCCATTGCATTCGTGAACTCATGGCGGAATATTTTGACATTCAGCGTTTAATGCAAATGCTTGAACAATCTTAGTAGAACCGTTGGACTGAATTGGAAGGGGGGAAAGGGGCGGTTCTTAGGGGACAATGAGAGGGAGTCGTCGAGGTTGTCCCGTGGGAGTAAACCCCCAAATAGCTCGCTTCTGTTGGGGACCATAGCTCAGATGGAGGGGACGAGTTATCCCGTAAAAATACAAGGAATCAAAGGGGAGTTGACTGTCTAAAATCCACTGCATCACCTGATCACTTCCCACCCCTGCCACCAGAAAATCACAAGCGGCTCCGAGGCGATCGCAAAAATAATTCCCTTTGCGGTTGCGCTCATGGGCCATATGTTGATCCCGACTGGGATCAATGCGACCGTTTTTGAGGCCAGTGTGAGGATCTTTTTGGTTGAGATAACGCTTTAAATCCGGTGAACAGAAGCCATAGGTGAGTTGTAGGCGATCGCGTCCAAAATGCCGGGTAATCGGATCCAGTAAATAGTAATTTAACTCCTTTAAGGCTTGCACAGACTCCTCAGTTTGGGGAAAAGGATTAATGTGAGCCGCGTATTTTTGATAAGTTTGGCTACAAGTGCAGAAATCTCCCAAGGTGAAAAACTCCCCCAACGGAGTAGAAGCATCAAAAGAACCTGATTGCACCATGATTAATGTTCTCCCTCCGCTTCCGTATTTTTGCGTAGTGTTCTCCGTATTATGGCGGATATTAGCCTCTGCTCCCAAAGGGACAAACCCATTCAAACCAAAATCTTGAAATGAGAAAAAAAGATGGATTTGAGCCGTGAGAGGAAAAGCCAGAACCCTTAGATCAGAAAGAGAACCGACGACTTGCCGTGTTTCGTCTCGGTTCTCTTTACTGGTTCGCTCCTCACACTTATACAAGATAACCAATCCTCTCCCAGTTTGTCAAGATTTGCGTGATATTCCCAGTAGTCACAACACCAAGGGAGCAATCCAGAAACTACAGGCGATAACCAGAGTCAGCACCAACCCCCACCAACTATAAGCATGAATCCCTTGCCATGTTTGATCCTGTTCCGTTGTGGGTTGGCCATATCCGCGTAAAATCATGGCTTGATAGACCCGTTGGGACTGTTCATAACTGCGCACCAATAAAGTCCCCACCAAATCCGCCAACCGTTCTAAATTGCGTTTTGTGAGGCGATCGCCCCTAAACCCCCGTAAGGTCATGGCTCGTTGCATCCGTAACCGCATCTCGGCCAACTCTTCCAAATAACGATAGGTTAACAGGGCCATATCGACCAATAATTTGGGCAATCCGAGGGAGCGCATGGCCTTTAAACTACTAACAAAAGGAGCTGTCCCAAACAGGACTAAACTCACCGTAACGATACAGACAAAGCGCGTCACAATCAACACCACCGTTAAACAGCCTTCCCAACGCACAGCCACCGCTCCCCATTGGACAATCACCGTTTCTCCCTGCACCAAGGGCAAAAACACCACCACCCCCGCGATAAATAACCCCGGATAGCGTAAATGACCCCACAGGAAGGAGAAGGGCAGGCGAGACAGGGCATATAAGCCCGCCGTTACCCCCACCATCAAGGGTAAAAGTTGTAACCGTTCCACCCCCGCAAAGGTGAAAATTAAACTTAACAAACCTAACAACTTGGGGGGATGTTGCCAACGGTGAACCGGGGATTTGAGATGAGCATAACGGTCGATGCCTAGAATGGCGACCCCCTCTCGCCCCCGTGGGGTAACAGTTCTGGTTTCACGCGCCACAGGAAGGACACCACCATCACCCCAATGGTTCCCTCAATCAAGGATTGAATGCCATAGCCAATCATGGAGATTAAGATGGCCTGACGTTCTAAATCTGTGTCTAAATCGGCCGGAATATTGGCAATCACCACACTCACAAACAGAAATGCGGAGAGCAATAAGGCACTGGCTGAGGTGAAAAATGTCCAAATGGTGGAGCCGAGGGGATATTTTTTGACCCATCCCTGGCCCCATTGATAGCAATGATGAGCATAGAGTGCGGGAATTCCCATTAATAAGGCATTCACTCCCAATGTTGAGATTCCCCCATGACCAAATAAAACCGCCTGAAAAAATAGACCAATCAAAATGGCGGGAAAGGCGTAATAGCCCAAAATAATCCCCATTAAACCATTGAGAATCAAGTGGATACTACTGGGGGGAACGGGAAAATGAATCAAAGATGCCACAAAAAAGGCCGCCGTTAATAAAGAGGCCTTGGGAATATTCTGGGTGGGATCATGGTCTTTATTGATTTGCCGTAGCGCGTACCAGGTTGTCCCTCCGGTGATGGCGTACCCCCCAATGGCGATCGCCGGAGGTAACAAACTATCGGGAATGTGCATGATCCGCGTTTCTCCTTGTAAAGAATAGGGCTGTTCCCACAAACCCCCAAATTCCTAAACCTGCCATAACGGCTTTCTGCATAGGAGTATATCCTCCACTGCTCCCTGTGGCCTGACGAACTGGTGGAGTTTCTCCCTCTGGAGTTTCTCCTGCTTCTGTGGTGCTGTCTCCCACTGGAATGCTCACAATATTACCATGTCCGGCTTGACGAACCGTAACCTCCCAGTTCCCCGGAATGCTGGGATCTGGGGTAAAAACAAATTCTCCTTTTTCATCGGTTGTTGCTTGTAGCCAAGGCGTTTGGGGGTCATTGGGAGCATATATGGTCACTTGAGCATTTTTCATCATCTCTCCGTTGTCATAGGAGGCTTTGAGAGTGATCGCTTCTGTGGTGCGATATTCTACACGACTCCCATGAGCGAGGACTGGGGAAATTATACTTCCACTGGTTAAAAATAATAGGGGAATCAGATACTTGAGTGTGGGATGTTTCATAATTTTCTCCGAGAAACCCCATCCTCTTGTGGGTGGGGAGGAACAGGAGCGGCTATTAATTGGGGTATCTCCTTTGGGGAGGCTTCGCGAACAATACTCCTGAATCTAGGAGTTTTCCAGAAGTCGTTACCACGCTACCACGCTTTTCCTGTTGACAAAAACCCCCGGGGAGGGATAATCCGGGGATTATGGTGCGCCTAGAACCGTTTTGGCTAGTCAAATCAACACCGTTGATACAACATCCCCGGTAAGGCGGTAGCTAAACCCATTAATTCTAAGTCGAATAAGGCGACGGATACGGTTGATATATCTAGGTTAACCTTTTGGGCAATCACATCTACGGGTAAGGGTTCCCCAGAAAGGACGGCGAAAATGGGGGCGAGATGGGGGGGTAAATCG
>NZ_JAIHOM010000040.1 GCF_026130165.1 Spirulina subsalsa FACHB-351
AGGGGGTGGGGAAAAGGAGGGAATCTCGAACCTTGGACTGGGGAGGTTCAAGGGGGGAGGAGTCCAACTGGGTAGACTGGGGGAGGGTTCCGGTTGGGGAGTAGGTGGAAGGTCAGGGGGGGAGGGGGTTTCCGCTTCGGGAATGGGGGGAATATCTACACTACGGGAGGGTAACTGGGTAATCTTAATCAGGTCTTCGTCGTTAATTTTAGCTTGAGTTTGGGGGGAGTCTTCCTGAAGGGGGAGGAATAAAATCCCACCATGTAGACCCAAGGAAATGAGCAACATGGGTCGCCACAGAAAACGTAACCAGGGGGGGGTGGTGAGTTTAGAGGAGGAGGCAGGAATATCTGTGGCAGCGTTCTCAAACATGGAACAGAAAGGGGGGTTGTCGGCGCTCTCTTGTCTCAGACCTCAAAGAATCTGGAGTTGTTTCCTGTTTTAACATATTTGTTGGAAACTCTGGATATACCATGGAAGGCGGTACAATATTACGTCCTAATCATTTGAGTATTAACAATGGAGTGGCACACAACCGACGCGCAAAGTTTGGCAATTATTGATCAGGAGATTGGTGAACATATTTTCGCCCCGGCAGAGTATGAACTTGTGCGTCGTGTCATCTATGAGACGGCGGATTTTGAGTATAAGTCTTTGATTCGCTTTTCGGAGCGATCGCTGCAAGCGGGAGCGGCGGCTTTGGCTGCCCGGAGTACCATTGTTGTAGATGTCCCGATGGTTCAGGTGGGGATTGCTTTAGCCCTTCAAGAAACCTTCGCCAATCCGGTCTATTGTAGCCTAGAAACCATCACTCGCCCCCAAAAGGAAAAAACCCAAGCGGCTTGGGGAATTCAGACCCTAGCGCGCCGTTATCCCGAGGGAATTTTTGTGATTGGTCAGTCCCAAACGGCTTTAACGGCTTTGGTGGAGTTGATTGAGTCGGAGGAAATTCGCCCGGCTTTGGTGGTTGGTACTCCGTCTGGTTTTGTGGGGGCGGATGTGGCAAAGGAACGGTTACAGGATTCTATGATTCCCAATATTCGCATCAATGGCCGCAAGGGGAGTGCTGTGGTGGCGGTGGCGTTGATCAATGGTTTGGTGGATTTGGCTTGGGAGGCTTATGGAAAGCCGAATCCGGAGTTTTAACAAAATGTTGCTGAATTCCCCTTCCTCGCCAACGGCAGGGTGGGGTAGTTCACGGGTTCTCCCATCCTTGCTCAAAACCTTGCCAATAGCCCACTAAATACCCACTAAGATATTGAGGTAGCCACACCACACTAGAGGGGGGATTCGGTTGATATTCCAGTCCTTGAGTTTGAGCGGACCGACCTTCTTTTAAGCCCATTTGATAACCGCGATTATAGCCATCTTCAAATTCTTCTACCTCATTTGAGGTCAAGTTCGCGTGGTTATAGAATCCATCGTGAAACCCGGCTAAAAATCCGGCTTTATAGCCTGCGATCGCCCTTTGATCTGTTTCTCCTTCTAAAATGTCTCCAATGCCCAGAATCGTGGGATCGTAGTCTAACTGGTGACTCCGGTCTAATTCCCCTTGGTGTAACCCCAAGGTATAGCCGAGATCGTAGCCTTGGGAAAAGGCAGAGTCCGCATAGGTTTGAGCCGGGGGGGAAGACACTTCTATCGTTACGGGACTCAGGGAAACAGCAACTGGATTTAGACACAGGGTTGCGATCGCCAGAAAACACAAAACGTTCATACACACACCCCAGTAGAAGCATTTGGTTGTCTTCATTTTAACCGGACTTTTTCGGTACACTGGAAGATAGGCACTTTCGCGGATTGGCCATTCCCGAAAGCGTCTCGACTGGTGTGGATAGTTTGTTGGAAAACCTTCTAAAGCCATTGCCCCCTATCGTCCAGATTTCTCATGAATAATCCTGCGGTTGCCCTTTACTGCTCGGATGCCAAGTGTCAAGCAGCAAATGACCTGAATCATAAATTTTGTCAAGCTTGTAGTACGCCGTTACTGCGACGGTATTTATGGATGATTGGGGGAGATGTACGAGATGTGGCTCAGGGGACCCTATTAGAAGAGCGTTATCAAGTCTGTCAAGCGCGGATTGTTCTGGATACGAAACCCGCCGAATCGCCTACTCCACCCGAGGATATTCCCGAGGCGATCGCACCTTACCTAAAACTCATCCCCTATCGCCTCCATTTGCCCCAAGTTTACGGCATTATTTCCTTGGCCAATCGACCCACCCCCACCTGGTTATTAGAATACGGCACCCTCCCCAACGCCCCCGACTTCAGCACCGGGCATATTCTCCCCTCCCTCCTACAACAATGGCCCCACGCCACCGCCGTCCGCCAACTCAATTGGCTGTGGCAAATCGCCCAACTGTGGGAACCCCTCGAAAATCAAGGCGTAGTGTCCAGCTTACTCAGTCCCGCCCTAATCAGGGTTCAAGGGCAAATTTTGAAACTGGCCGAACTCCAAGGCGATACTCGCCGTGAGAACCCCGAAATTCCCACCCTGAGCCATCTGGGGCAACTGTGGCTCACTTGGCAACCCCTCGCCTCTCCCCTGATTCGTAAATTTATTCAACAACTGGCTGAAGCCTTACAAAATGGCAAGATTAGCGACTCCCACCAACTGATCTATGTCTTGGATCAGGCGATCGCCCAAGCCACCCAAGCCCGTCAACAGGAACATCACCTCTCCACCGCCACCGATGCCGGCCCCTCCCGTAGTCATAACGAAGATGCCTGTTACCCCCCCCATAACACCCGTCAATCCCTCGCCCAAGGGGAAAATAGCCTCGCCATTGTTTGTGATGGCATCGGCGGTCATGACGGAGGAGAAATCGCCTCCCAATTAGCCATAGAAGCCCTCCAGCAGAGCGTACAACCCCTGTTAGCCGAACCCCCAGCCCAATCCCCCGAAATCATCACCGAACTCCTCGAAACAGCCATTTCCCGCGCCAATGATCTAATCAGCCAACGGAACGACAGCGAACAGCGCCAGATGCGCAAACGCATGGGAACCACCCTCGTCATGACCCTTTCCCATCAACATCAAATGTTTTGCGCCCATGTGGGCGACTCCCGCATTTATTGGATTACCCGTTCCGGTTGTCATCAACTCACCCTTGATGATGATATTGCCTCCCGAGAAGTGCGCTTAGGCTATGCCCTTTATCTCGATGCCGTCTCCTACCCCAACGCCGGAGCCCTAGTCCAAGCATTAGGCATGAGCGCCTCCACCCGTCTTTATCCCAACGTTGGGCGGGTGATCATTGACGAAGACTCCGTTTTCCTGCTGTGTTCCGACGGTTTGAGTGATGATGATCGGGTAGATCAATACTGGGCGACAGAAATTCTGCCCATTTTGACCGAAAAACGGGATCTCAAAACCGTCACCGACCGTTTAATGGAAATTGGTCAAACCAAAAACGGCCACGACAACATCACCATTGCCCTAGTCCATTGTCAAGTTCAAGCCAAACCCGCCACCGGGAGTAACCTGATCACCTTACCCCCCTTACACGAACTTCCCGCCCCCTCCATCTACCACAAGACCCAAACCCCCGCCCCGTTGGACGAACCCACCGAACCCATGTTAAAGCTCAAACCCCGTTTAAACTGGGTACAGCGTTCCCTACTGGCGGGAGGAATTTTACTGGGTTTAGTCCTGGCTCTCGGTTCTCTCTCTTGGTTCATGTTCCCCGAAATGCGGCAACAGGCGGATCGGTTGTTGGGCAATAGTCCCGCCCGTCCCCCGGTAGCTTCCCCTCCCCCAATATCGCCCCCCACTACCCTCCCCCAACCCACCCAATCTATTACCGAAGTCAGCTTAAACCAGTGGGTTGTTTTTGAGCGTTCTGTAGAGCTATATCCCAGCCCAGAGGTGGTGAGCAATCCCCAAACAATCCCCCCCCAGACTCCCTTACAAATCCGTAGTCGTAGCACCCGTGGGGAACAAGTGACTTGGATTCAATTCCGTCATTGTTTACCCTCCCCGAGGGAGGAGGGGATAAACCCGGAGGAAACGACCCCACCCTCCCCCGGAATCACCTCCCCAGATTCCCCGATGCCCCCCAATGAGGGAGAATTAGAAGAAGAGTTCAAGGTGGGTTGGATGCGGGTGGACTTAACAAGGGAGGCTCAAATGCTTCTAGTGACAGTTGTTGCGCCCGTAACTGATTGTCTCCCTGAATAATAACCAACGCCCCTTCTGTTTGTTGATCTCGGGTTTGGGTTGGGAGTTGTTCTGAAGGGCTTTATCACTCCGGAGAGATTCAGCCTGTCCCCCAAACCACTGCGAAAATCCATTGTTAACCCATTGCTTGGAATGTCTGAAGAAACCCCTTGTTTGAGTTTGGCGCTTACCCGTCTCCAAACGGCCGGACACACAAATTATGCGATTTGGGTGATTAAAGCCCCGGTTCCCGATGGCTATGTTCACCACGACTCTGAGTGGCCGCCGGAGTTAACCCGGCAATGGTTGGCTTGGCAACAAATGTTTTCTTTAGCGATGGGGCCTCATTTGCCTGTGATTCATGACAATGTGGATCTGGAGGTGGGATTTTTATTGGAGGAGTGGTCGGGAACGCCTCAGAATATTGGCGGGCGGTTGATGCAGGATTTGGGGATTAGTTTGTGGCAGTGGTTATTTGCTGGGGCGATTGGTAAGACGTTGATGCAGAGTCAGGGGGTGGCCATTGGACAAGGGAAGGCGTTGCGTCTCCGGTTGGATATTCGGGATCCCAATTTAATTCCTCTGCCTTGGGAGATTATGCAGCCGGGAGCGGGGAAACAAGCGATTTCGTTGAATCAACAGTTATTGTTTAGTCGCACGACGAGCGATGTGGATCCTTTGAGTATTCAAGGGACTCAAGATCGGCTACAAATTTTGTTAGTTTTAGGGGAAAGTTCTTATCCTTCTCAAGATACTTTGGATTTAGATGCCGAGGCGGCTACGTTGTCGCGGTTTATTGAACAACGGACGGGACAGGCGAAGTATGAGCGATCGCATTATCCTGTCCCGACCTATGTCACCCCCCTCCTCCAACCCACTCGCGGTCAATTGATTGAAGCCCTAGAACGCAGTCGTTACAATGTGTTTTTCTACGCGGGACATGGGACTCCCGCACCGGATGGGGGGTTACTCTACCTACGTCAGGATGCCACGATTAACGGTACGGAATTAGCCCAGATTTTAGTCCGCAATCAAGTAACCTTGGCGTTATTTAATGCCTGTTGGGGGGCGCAACCGGATCAAGTGGACGAGCAAACAATTCCCCGCAGTAGTTTGGCTGAGGTGTTGATTCATCATGGGGTGCCTGCGGTGTTGGCTATGCGGGATTCTATTGCCGATCAAGAGGCGTTAAGTTTTATTCAGGCTTTTACTGAGGCTCTCTCGGAACGGATGCCCATTGATCAGGCTGTTGCGATCGCCCGTCAACAACTCCTCACTCTCTACAAGTTTAACCAACCCGCTTGGACTTTACCCATTCTCTATATGCACCCGGAGTTTAACGGTGAATTGGTGCAGGTTTTAGGGGAAGGAATTACCGAACTCCCCACCATTCTCCCCGGGACTTCTGTCACTCTACCCCAGGCCAATTTGCGATCGCTCCAAGATCATCACCGCGTGTGGCCAGTGCAGGGGGGATTAATACGCATTGGCCGTCATCCTACCAATGATGTGGTCATTCAAGAGCGTTGGGTCAGTCAAGAACACGCCGAAATTTTCTATCGGGAAACCTTTACCACCTCTGGCAATGGCCCTAATTACTTCCTCCGGGACTTTTCTCGCTATGGCACCCTGATCCAGGATAGCCAAGGGTGGCGCACGGTCCACCGTCAAGAAATCCCCCTCCCCTCCGGCACCCAAATTAAACTCGGCAGTAGTCAAGGTCAGATTCTCGAATTTGTCGTTGAGGGGTGATTAGACTCTCAAGGTCAGGTAATCCAGGAATCGGGAGTCGGGAGCAGGGGAGCAGGGGAGCAGGGGAGCAGGGGAGCAGGGGAGTCGGGTGTAATGTCATTGACTAACTTTGACTAACTTTAGCCAGAAACCGGGTTGCATTCATTGTCTAGTTTTCTCGATACACCCTAGCAAAAACCCGGTTTCTCATGTCAATTATCAATTATCAATTATCAATTCCCACTAAACCATCCACTCAGAAGCTCGTTCCCCTAAATCTAGGGGGATGCTCACCGCTTTCCCTAAACGGGGACGCTCTCGACTATTCTCAATAGTCTGCTTGACCTGTTCTACTACACCCCAGCCATTGAGATACTGGGCGATCGCATTTAAATGTTCCTCATACTCCAGTGCCGAGAGGGGAAAGGAAGCCTGTTCCAGATACTTCCACATCACCTGAACATATATCTTGCCCTTAATTCGCCGAATTTGAACATCGTAGGAACAGCCCCACTTGGCCTGTAAGAGTTGCTGGAGTTCTTGTCCGGTCATCGCGATCGCCTCATCTACTGCACAATCTTTTGATCTTCAGGTTATCCCCTGTGAATGCCCCTTTTCTGTAATAATTTAATACAAAGAGTTGTAACGCTTTTTAAACAGCGAACCCCTATTCAACTCCTAATACGCTTGCTCGCTGAGTTTGGTTTAGCATAACTTGGCAGGATTCTGAGAAAGTCTTCAGGATTCTTTACATTCTTTACAAAAGTATAAACTCTAGCGTTTAGTTATGACACAGATTCCCGCTTCCGATGTCCCTAGCATGGGTCGCCGCCAATTCATGAACCTGCTGGCTTTCGGCACGATCACCGGAACCGCATTAGGCGCTTTATATCCCATTGTTAAATATTTTATTCCTCCCTCCAGTGGTGCAGCCGGGGGTGGAGTCACCGCCAAAGATGCCCTAGGGAATAACGTGAAAGTTAGCGAATTTTTAGCCGAACACAAACCCGGCGATCGCACCCTGACCCAAGGCCTCAAAGGAGATCCCACCTACCTCATCGTCCAAGAAGATGCTACCCTGGCCTCCTACGGCTTAAACGCCATCTGTACCCACCTCGGTTGTGTCGTACCTTGGAACGCCAGCGCCAACAAATTCATGTGTCCCTGTCACGGCTCCCAGTACAATGCAGAAGGCAAAGTCGTCCGAGGCCCCGCGCCCCTGTCCTTAGCCTTAGCCCATGCCACAGTCACCGACGAGGACACAGTAGAATATACCCCCTGGACAGAAACCGATTTCCGCACCAACGAAAATCCTTGGTGGGCATAAATCCCCAGACCTTGCCATATCAATTTGAGAGCTTTTGATGTAGAGATGAGAACACCCTCCTTTTTAAACTTGCTGCGCATGAGTCAGCAGGTTGCCGTAAAACTGACCATCTTAGTCGTGGCAACCGTTGCAGTCTTCTTGACCAGTGATCTAATTGCCCCCCAAAGTGCGGGCGCTTATCCCTTCTGGGCGCAAGAAACCGCCCCGGAAACCCCCCGCGAAGCCACCGGGCGAATCGTGTGCGCCAACTGCCACCTCGCCGAAAAACCCGCAGAAGTGGAACTTCCCATGTCCGTTGCACCGGACACCGTATTTGAAGCCGTCGTTAAAATTCCCTACGACCTAAACAGCCAACAAGTCCTAGGAGACGGTTCCCAAGGCGGTTTAAACGTCGGAGCGGTATTAATGCTGCCCGAAGGCTTCAAAATCGCCCCCCCCGACCGGATTCCTGAAGAAATGCAGGAAAAAGTGGGCGGTCTTTACTTCCAATCCTACACCGCCGATCAAGAGAACGTCGTCATCGTCGGGCCTTTACCCGGGGAACAATACCAAGAGATCACCTTCCCCGTCCTTTCTCCTGACCCCAAAACTGATAAAAACCTGCACTTCGGGAAATATCCCGTTCACTTGGGTGCAAACCGTGGTCGCGGTCAACTGTACCCCACAGGAGCCAAGAGCAATAATAACGTCTTTACTGCTCCTGTGGCTGGCACTATTAGCGACATTACCGAAGAGGCAGGCGTTGGCGCAACGGTGACAATTACCGCCGCCGACGGCAAAACCGTTGTCGAAAACATTCCCGTTGGGCCTGAATTAATTGTAACCGCAGGTCAAACCGTTGAAGCAGGTCAAGAGTTAACCACTAATCCTAATGTGGGTGGTTTTGGTCAAGAAGATTCAGAAATTGTCCTACAAGATCCCGCCCGGATTAAATGGTTATTACTCTTCTTTGTGGGTATTGCCTTAAGTCAAATGTTCCTCGCCCTGAAGAAGAAACAAATCGAACGAGTCCAAGCGGCAGAAATGAACATCTAATCGATTTTTTAGATTTTCCCCTAGGGTTTAAACATTGTTGAATGGCAACTGTTTAAGCCCTTTTTTTGTGGGTTATTTTTTGACCTGTTGAAATAGATGGAATCCCCGTCCCTTGTAGGGCGGGGAGTTGTCAATGGGATGGTAGAATCTTCCTGAGAATAGTTGACATCTACCTCCGAGTAATATTCACTCAATTACCCATGAATGATTGATTATTGGTCAATGCAAAAAACAAAATCATTTAACTTTAAAAGTATGTGGCTAACAAAAACCTTTAGCATCAAAGGTTCTGTTTTTCAGGGAGTTTGGAAACGATCCCTACTTTGTGGGTTATTTGGTCTGCTGGTTTCTTTCCTGTACTCGAATCAATGGCCGGTTTCTGAACCGATTTTAGGCGGTATCATTCCCAGTATTGTTTTAGGTTTACTGCTTGTTTTTAGAACGAATACCGCTTATGAGCGATTTTGGGAAGGTCGAAAACTTTGGGGCAGCACTGTCAATACAATTCGCAATTTAGCTTGGCAATTGTCTGTCAGCCTTAAGGAAGTTGAACCGGGGGATCGCGATCGCAAAATTCAAGCCTTACACTTACTATCTGCCTTTGCGATCGCCAAAAAACGCCATCTGCGTTATGAAGCACCTAATGAAGAGTTAAAACCTTGGGTTTCCCCCTCTCAATACCAAGTTTTGCAAAATACTGACAATATGCCCCTCAAAATTACCCACTGGTTAGGGGATTATTTACAGCAAGAATACAATCGAGGTCTTTTAACAGTAAACCAACTGGCTAGTATTCATAGTCTTATGACTCGTTTAATGGATAATGTGGGCGGGTGCGAACGGATTTTAAAGACACCCATTCCCCCAGCTTACGTCATTCATCTCAATCAACTGATTCTCCTCTACTGCCTACTGTTGCCCTTTCAGGTAGTCCAAGAACTAGGTTTTTCTACAGGGATTTTTGTTGCTATCATCAGTTTTGCGTTGTTTGGCATTGAGGAAATTGGGGTAGAAATCGAAAATCCCTTTGGTTATGACCCCAATGATTTACCCTTAGATAAAATTTGCGATACGATTATCCAGAATATTGAGGAATTTACTCACTCTAACTCCGAGGAAGTCCCCAAACCAGTTGATTAAAAAAATTTTTAAGGGGCAATATTTTCAACCGTCGCTACCCTCTCGAAAAACAGAGGCAAGAGGGCAGAGGGAAGAAAAGAGAGAATTTTCCTCTATCCTGTATCCTCAATAAGGGAACAGGGGACTGACAATTGATAATTGACAATTATTCCTGATTCCCGCAAATCCCCTGCTCCCCTGCTCCCCTGCTCCCCCTTTCCCCTATTCCCTATGACTCACCCTCTCTATATCGCCTTTATCTGGCATCAACATCAACCCTTTTATCGCCCTTGTTCTAGCCGCAAAAATTATGTTGTCCCTTCAGTGCGACAACACGCCACCAAAGACTATTTAGACCTGATTTTACATCTAGAAGCCTATCCCCAACTCCATCAAACCATTAACCTTACCCCTTCTCTCATTTTGCAACTAGAGGCCTATATTAACGGCGAGGCCAAGGATGAAGATTTAGCCTTTTCCCTCAGTGATGAACACTATTTTAGCGAAGTAGATCAGCGCTATGTGTTGGCCAATTTTTTCCGAGGTTATGCCCCCCATATTATCGCCCCCCATGCCCGCTATCAGGAGCTATACGACCAATGGCAAACGGAGGGGGAAGATTGGTGTTTAACCCATTGGCAGACCCAAGATTATGGGGATCTGATGGCCTGGCATGATTTAGCTTGGATTGATCCCCTGTTTTGGGATGATCCAGAGATAGCGCACTGGTTTAAACAGGGGCGGAATTTTACGTTAGGCGATCGCGAGGCCATTTGGCAAAAACAACGGCAAATCATGAGCCAAATCCTGCCCAAACACCGCCAAATGCAGGAACAGGGACAGTTAGAGATTATCACCTCTCCCTATGCTCACCCCCTATTACCCCTACTGGCTGATACCAACGCCGCACAAGTGACACAGCCTGATCTGACCTTGCCTTCCCCGGCCTTTCAGTGGTCCCAAGATATAGAGCGACATTTAAGGAAAGCTGGGACAATTTACGGCGATCGCTTTGGTCATCCTCCTTTAGGATTATGGCCCTCAGAACAGGCCGTCAGTCCTGCCATATTACCCCCCATCGCCCAACAGGGCTTTCAGTGGCTCTGCTCCGATGAAGCTGTGTTAGGTTGGACTTTGAACCACTTTTTCCACCGAGATGACCAAGGTCGCCTCACTGACCCAGAACTGTTGTATCGTCCCTACCGAATTACAACCCCCCAAGGGGACTTAGCAATGGTGTTTCGGGATCATACACTCTCCGATCGGATTGGCTTTGATTATGGCCGAATGTCCCCAGAAACCGCAGCGCGGGACTTAATCCAACGATTAGAGGCCATAGCACAACAACAGCAAAACCAGTCTAGCCCAGACCCTTGGCTAGTCACCATCGCCCTAGACGGGGAAAACTGTTGGGAATATTACCCCCAAGATGGCGGCCCCTTCCTCAACCATCTTTACGCCCAATTAAGCCACCATCCCCAGTTAAAATTAGTTACCGTCAGCGAATTTCTCCAACAATTCCCCCCCACCGTCACCCTCCCGGCCGAACAACTGCACAGTGGCTCCTGGGTTGATGGCAACTTTACCACTTGGATCGGCCACCCCGCCAAAAATCGCGCTTGGGAATTACTCCAAGCTGCCCGCCAAACCCTGGCCAATCACCCCGAAGCCACCCCAGAAACCCATCCAGAGGCTTGGGAGGCCCTCGACGCGGCCGAGGGTTCCGATTGGTTTTGGTGGCTCGGTAAAGGCAACGCCGCCCCCTATGAAGAACTATTTGAGCAAGTTTTTCTCGACCATCTCCGCGCTATTTATCAGGCACTCAATGAACCCATGTTGTTAGATTAGAATCCACCTCAAAAGTGGGGAACAGGCAGAACGGAAATTAATCAGTGAAAAGTAAAAGGTTGTCTATGGTTGGTTTTTTAGCGAGTGTTTTTGTGAGTCAAGGTCGAAAAGCCGGGGGCGTAGTTGCCCTGTTTAGCGTCATTTTCGGGGCAGTTGACCCTGTTTGGGGGAATCCTTCATCTCCCCCCCTCCAAACCCTTGGAAACGCATCAAAACAGTGGATCACACAAGCATCCGCCCCCCCATCCACCCCCTTGGACATTGAGCCAGAGATTTTAGATGAAAGTCCGGTGTTGCAACGGTGGTCTGAAGAAATCCCCGATGTCCTCCACGATATCCGCCATGATCCCAGCTTTAAAACCCGTGTGCGTCTGGGTTATAGTCAGTTTCCCTCTACCCATCATCGCAGTGGGTGGACCATTGGGGTGGAGGATGTGTTTCTGGGCAAAACAGGGCTAACCGTTAGTGCAGAGTATCAAGGAACCTTTAAAGGCGATCGCACCACTTGGGGGGGAGATTTGCGTTATTATGTTCTCCCCTTGGGCAGTCGGGTAAATATTGCCCCAGTTTTAGGCTATCGCAACATCACCACGGGAGCGTATCAAACCGATGGGATCAATGTAGGAGCAAAACTGAAATTAATTCCCTCCCGCACCGGGGCGGCCGATCTTTCCTTAACTCAAACCTTTGTCTCTCCCGGCAGTAGCGATGAAGTAGGCATTACTACCCTTTCCGTCGGTTATGCCATCACCCCCCAATTGCGCATCTCAACGGATTTGCAAAAGCAGAATTCCGTGGCAAAAAAAGATAGTCGAGTGGGGATTATTTTAGAGTGGATGCCTTGACTTGACACTCCCATCGCTAAAAGCGAGGGATTCTTGGTTCAACGAGTTTCCTTAACTTGGCAGGACGTATCCAACCAAGCCAGAGGGAATCTCTCCCCAAGCGTGAGTTCCGGTATGCCCTACCGTACTTAGTCCCTTTTTCAAAATATTGATAGCGGCGTTAATATCTCTATCTTCTACATAACCACAATGGGGACAAACATGGGTTCTTGTCCATAGAGATTTAAATATCTTTTCTCCACAATTAGAACAATTCTGACTGGTATTATGGGGCGGTACTGCTGCCGTAGCCTTACCATATTTAAAGCCAAAATACTCTAACCCTTGTCGAAAAGTTGACCAAGCCGCATCATTGATAGATTTAGCTAGTTTCGAGTTTTTTACCAGTCCTTTAACATTTAAGTCTTCGTAGGCGATAAAATCGTTAGATTTAATGACGTGCAATGCCTCTCTCTGGACAAAGCCTTTACGTTGTCTACTTACTCTTAAATGCTTTAAGGCATCTCTCTTCCTAGCTTTTTTGTAGTTGTTTGATTGGGGTTGACCTTTCTTCTTACAATTGTCATAGAAACGAGAAATAGCAGACCATGCCCTTTCTGCCGATGCTTGTCTAGCTGTAGAGTTAAGGTCATCAGCGAACTTAAATTCTTTGGCTAAAACCGCACAATACTTATTGAGAGAATATTTATCTATTTTATCCTCTGGTTTAGCATCCATCCAAAGTCTTAAAGCTTTGTTTCTGATGAATTGAACTGTGCGAAAGGGGGTTTGGGGGGAACGGTCAAATCGACTGAAAAACACAGGTTTTTCAAGCACCAAATCGTTCTAATAACTCCTCACGGGATAAGGTTAAAAGCAGAGGGATAAATTCTTGAGAGGGGAGGGAGATGATGGAGTCCATAATAGTTCTCAGTTGAGGGTCAATGGAGTTAAAACGGGTTTGTAATAAGCTCTCTACTGTTGCCCGTCGTTCTTGCTGAGTTCCTTGTTCTAAACCCCGTTCCAGACCCTGTTCCAGACCTCGTTCCAGACCCTGTTCAACTCCTCGTTGAGTCGCTTCTTCAAGTCTTTGTAAATACACTGGGGATAACTGCATAATTAGCTCCTCCTCCTCTGTCTCTAACGGTTCATCTTGCGCCCGACGCATTTCTAATTGAGCTAACAGGTTATACACCAATTCTAAGGTATTTTCTCGGTGAGGATGGTCTGATGGCATTCTCTGTAATTCCTCTAGGGCCTGTTGTTGCACTCTTCCCCTCCCTAATATTCTTAACCATAGGGTTTCTGGGGTCACAGGTAACTGATGAATCACAATGATTCCCGTGTGCAGGGTGAAGGGCAATTGATAAATCCCTGATGTCCCATTTTCCTCTAGGGCGGCACAATCTTCTAGGATGGCACTGGAGGCTGTGGGGGTTAATATCCACAAGTAAGGTAGTTCGTTTTCTGGTAAAGAACGATTGTCTCGTAAGAGTCCTTCCTGAATGGTGAAGAGTTTATTGATGCAACTGCGGATGTTTTGCCGGGTCACGGGATTACGGAAGGGTTCAAATAAAGCTGAATGATTGACTAAGTTTCCTAACAGACCGAGATGGTGGGGAATGGTGGAAGTCCGGGGAATAAACCAAACATCGACATAACGGATTTCTGAGGAAATGGGATGTTCGGTCTGGACTTCTCCGAGGGGGGAGAGGAGTTCTGTTAAGTAGTTTTTGGCGAAGTCGTCGTGGGGGAAACGAGTCACAGAGTTAGGTGGGGATGGACGGGTCTAGGCTCATTGTACCCCCTAGGGCTTCGATGAGAACGATATTAATGCCTGAAAAATAGAGGTGTTTCAGGCATTAAATCGTTCTAATAACTCCTCACGGGATAAGGTTAAAAGCAGAGGGATAAATTCTTGAGAGGGGAGGGAGATGATGGAGTCAATAATAGTTCTCAGTTGAGGGTCAATGGAGTTAAAACGGGTTTGTAATAAGCTCTCTACTGTTGCCCGTCGTTCTTGCTGAGTTCCTTGCTCTAGACCTCGTTCCAGACCCTGTTCCAGACCTCGTTCCAGACCCTGTTCAATCCCTCGTTCCAGACCCTGTTCCAGACCTCGTTCCAGACCCTGTTCAACTCCTCGTTGAGTCGCTTCTTCAAGTCTTTGTAAATATACTGGGGATAACTGCATAATTAGCTCCTCCTCCTCTGTCTCTAACGGTTCATCTTGCGCCCGACGCATTTCTAATTGAGCTAACAGGTTATACACCAATTCTAAGGTATTTTCTCGGTGAGGATGGTCTGATGGCATTCTCTGTAATTCCTCTAGGGCCTGTTGTTGCACTCTTCCCCTCCCTAATATTCTTAACCATAGGGTTTCTGGGGTCACAGGTAACTGATGAATCACAATGATTCCCGTGTGCAGGGTGAAGGGCAATTGATAAATCCCTGATGTCCCATTTTCCTCTAGGGCGGCACAATCTTCTAGGATGGCACTGGAGGCTGTGGGGGTTAATATCCACAAGTAAGGTAGTTCGTTTTCTGGTAAAGAACGATTGTCTCGTAAGAGTCCTTCCTGAATGGTGAAGAGTTTATTGATGCAACTGCGGATGTTTTGCCGGGTCACGGGATTACGGAAGGGTTCAAATAAAGCTGAATGATTGACTAAGTTTCCTAACAGACCGAGATGGTGGGGAATGGTGGAAGTCCGGGGAATAAACCAAACATCGACATAACGGATTTCTGAGGAAATGGGATGTTCGGTCTGGACTTCTCCGAGGGGGGAGAGGAGTTCTGTTAAGTAGTTTTTGGCGAAGTCGTCGTGGGGGAAACGGGTCACAGAGTTAGGTGGGGATGGACTGGTCTAGGCTCATTGTAATGATTTGGGTTCTACTTCTCAAATCAGGACAAGATAGAACTAGGGTTTGCTGGTCGAGATTCATCACACACCGAAATGTTTTTGTTGGTGCATAGTGTTTACGGTGTGGGGCTTTTCTTGACTGACATTTAAGTTAAATTCCTGTTCCCTCGTCCTCCCAAGACCAGCGATAAACTCCCTCATATTGATTCACTGTTTCTGAGGTGACGATATCAATGGGAACTTCAATTAATGGGGGGACGGTTTTTCCTTGGTGGAGGTCGATTAAAACTTTTACTCCTTGTTCTCCTTCCTGATAAGGATCTTGCTGGACTACACCCAGCACAAAACCTTCTTTTAACCCTTGAATGGCGGCAGGACTGAGATCCCAGCCAACAATTACGGTTCGATCTGTTTGACGTTGAAAACGGACTTGGGCGATCGCACTAATTAAGGCGGGTTCTCCTGTGGCAAAAATAGCATCAAGTTTAGGAAAATTGGCTAACAGTTCTTCGGCTGCTTGTTTGGCGATCGCCTTTTCATTGTTCCCATTCACCACAGCGACGATTTGATGCTGATTGCCCGTTACTCGCTCGATAAAGGCCTGTTGACGCTGGTTTTGAATCCAAGACTCAAAAGCACCGATCACGCCAATTTGAGCCGCTGTTAGACCCTGTTCTCTCGCCCAGTGATTAAAAAATCCCGCGATTTGACGGCTTCCCCCAATATTATCCACCCCAATCTGAACGATGACTCCCGGATGTTCTAGAATCCCATCTACTGCAATGACGGGAATATCTGCTAGTTGTGCTGATGTAATGGCTTCTTGGAGTAACTCTGATTCAATGGAGACTACAATAATCCCATCCACTTGATTGGTCACAAATTCTTGAATATAATCTCGTTGCAGTTGGGGATCTCCGTTCGGATTTTTGATGAGCAACTCAATATTATTATCCTGTGCTGCTTGTTTAGCACCTTCAAGCATTTGATTGAAAAATAAAGCTTGTAAATTATTGGTCACTAAACCGATCCTGAGCGTTGGGGAGGCAGTTCCCGTCCACTGGTTCAGGGTTTGACAACAAACTAAGCCAATAACAACAAAAAACAGTAGAATAGTTCGAGTCGTCCGTTTCATGGTCTTCCACGAGTTAGGAATGGGGAGGGCGCGATCGCTCCATTGGCATTATTGAGCTTGCATTCTTTTTGTTACATATCATGAATCCAAAATCTTTAATCTTGATCGGTTTTCTGCTCTTCACTCTTCCCCTACCCCTTCAATCCTGTAAAGCACCCCTTGAGTCAACCGATGAGTCTAACTCTTTAGAAGAGGGCTTTGATCTCATGCAGAGTGAGACGTTGGGAGGATGGTTAAAGGTCGGTTTACCCGCTTCCGCTATTGTAGACCAACTGGGCGACCCCCCCCAAAAAGGTGAGGCGGTTTTCTGGGGAGCTATTGGTACCTATGTCCAACAATGGGACTATCCGAGTCAGGGCATTAATCTACAAATGGAGTCGGAAGAATCGGATGGAGAGCAAAGAGTTTTACACTTAACTTTATCGTCTCCTAGTAATTTGAAAACCCGTCAAAATATCGGCATTGGCAGTTTTCGGACTGAGGTAGAACAAGCTTATCAAGAGTATGGACAAGTTACTCCAGACAATCCCAATACTTTTATTGCTGGAACGGTTTATGGGGGGATTATTTTTGAGTTTGAAGATGATCAAGTGACCCATATTTTTATTGGTGCGGCGGCGGAATAGTGAGCAGAGAAGCGGAGAGGAGACTGGTACAACCGGAATCGAGGGAATAGACACTGTAGAGTAATTTATTGATTCTCAATGTTTTGCTGGGTACCTTTAGCGCATGACTGTTCGATCTTCCTTCATCTCTCATATCCCCTCTCAAGGGATGTTGTCTTGGCATAAACTGCTGTGGCTGGGTTCTTTGGTATTTTTAGCTAGTTGTCAGTTGAATGTCCAAATCCCTCCCCTAGATAGTGGCGATCGCGCTCAATTTTTCCTCAAAACGGTTGCTAAAGGGCAAGAAGGCTACTACAAAGCCAATGGAGAGTTTGCCACCTCCCTCGAAAAACTCTCCCTCAATCTGAAACTAGACACCCCCGACTATCGTTATGATCTCGTCTCCTATGGAGAACCTGCCGAAAGTTTAATTATGACGGCAACAGCGAAAGAGGAAGGCCTCGAAAGTTATGCCGGAGTTATTTATATCCAACAGAATGAAAGTGAAGTTAACGCGGTGGTAAATTTGTGTAAAACTAGCACTCCCTCGAAGACTCCCCCCCAACTCTCTCCCCAGCCCCAACCCGGTCAAGAGTTAAAATGTCCTGATGGATCGGTGTCTGTAAATTGAACCAAAATAGCGGTTCTGATGCGGGTGAAAAGAGACTAGAGATGATGAATTAAAACATTGCCCCATTGTTTTTCTAAATATTCGGCAACTAAGCGACGGTGACAGTGATGGGGTTCTGGTTCGCTACAGAGCAAACAGGCATGATTAAGCAACTCTGGGGTTACTTTTTGCTCAATTTTACGCTTTTTAATGAGAGCATTAAATTGAGTTTCGTAGGTGTCCCAGTCTCCTTTCTGCTTTTTGTATTGATCTAATATATCTTGGGTTGGGGCAAGGTCTACAATATGAGTATATTCGATATTGCCAATGGTTTTTAGGAAATATTCAAGGTCTTTTCTTTTGGCAAATCCAGCGAGTTGGGAGACATTATTTAAGCGGGTATCTATTATTCGCTGAACTCCGGCTTTTTGTAAGGTAGTAAAAAATTGTTCGGCTGTTTTTTTCGTAAATCCAATAGTATATAAATTAAGCTGTTTCATGTTAAATCAAGCAAGTTCTGGGTCAATATAAGCAATTTTATCCCCTTGTTTCTCATAGGCTTCTTGTAAACATTGCTCCCGGTCGGGGGGGGCTTGCATTGTGTCAAAAAGGGAGAGTTGTTGGGGTTGGTTTGGGGGGGGAAATAAGGAGGTAAAGCCTTGGGTTTGCAGGAGGCGGTTTTCTAGGTCAAGGTGAGATTCTAACTCGCCGTTGGCTAAGATGTGTTCTATGTTGAGATGGGGGGTTAATTGTTTCATCTGCCGACAAACGAGGATGGTTCTATGGCAGGTGATGGGGTCTTTTTCGGCGCAAAGGAGACTAATTCTATAGGTCTGTAATCCGGTTTGTAAGCGTTGGAGTCCTTGCTGAAAAAGTTCGGTTTGAGCGATGCGTTGATAGAGGGCTTTTCCGTTATTGTAACAGCTTAGGTCTTTGGGTCTTGCTCCGAGTTCTTGACCGAGGAAAACGTAGTGTAAGTGATGGGATTTTAGGGCGGTTTTTAGTTCGTTTTGGTTGAAGTGGGGAAGATAGCGACTGTAGGGGTGCGATCGCACATCCGCGACGGCCTGAATCTGATGGTGTTGGAGTAGTCCGATTAAGGTTTCTAAACTGTGGTTTGAGTGTCCTAGGGTATACAGGGTTTCCATGATGGTCTAGGGAAAATCCGCAATCTATTATACGGACTTCTGATGTCTGAGCCAAAAAAGTCCCACCCTCTCAGGAGAGGATGGGAAAACTGCGAAAGTTAATTAACCCGATTGTTTTAGAGAGATTTTGCTGTCTGGTAGGAGTGACTAAACTTAGGAGTCTACGCGCACCCGCACCGCGTAAGCGTCGAGACTGTAGGCCGGGGTGCGATCGCCATAGTCGGTGTCACGACCTGTAAAGGATTTGGCTAAGGTATCAAAGGCGCTAGAGTTCCAATTCCGTTGGTGGATGGGTTTGCTTTGTTCTCCTCGGAAGTACGCTTGAGTCCCTAAGACTGCTGCCGCGACCCAACCCACGATTAAGACTGCTAATAAAATTGCCATATTATTTGACCTCCGGTTAGAGCTTTATGTACTTTTGTTAACTTATCTGTAAACAAATGTAACAATTTTTAACAAAAGTGTCAAGGGTATGGGTCAAGTTCCTGTTTTTTCCCCCAGATGCTGGAATAGCAGGACTTCATCTTGAGAGAAGGTCAGGGTAAGATGGGGGTCATTTTGGCAGTATTGCCGCAAACGGGCGATCGCATCGGGAGAGGATCCAAAGTCAGGATGACGTTGATCCAGTAAAATCGCGTCGAATTGACTCACCTGTTGGGGGGTTAATTCTTCCCGTGGGAGTTGGATGAGAGGACGATGGGTGAGGTGGGGAACAATGCCAGAGGGGGCGATTACAGAGGCATGAGGGGGGATGAGTGCGATCGCCTGACGGTTGGCCTCCCAAGTGTCAATCTTCCTTAAATATACGCTGCCAAAGTAGCTGTACTTAGCTAAACACAAGAATCCTAGGACTGACCAGACTAAAATAAATTTACGACTTTTGACCCACAGTTGATCTTGAGACAAGGCCAAAATTAAGGTCAACAGGAGGAAGGGGAAGAGGGGGACTGAATACTGTTGAACTAAATTGCGTTGATTAAAATTATCTGAGAGTAAATTAATCGCCAAGGTGGGGAGAGTGGCTACAAGGGGGGAGAGATTCGGCCATCGTATCCCCCAGAAGACGGGGACAAACAACAGCAGGAAGTATTCTAAACTGCTGAGGGAGAGTAGATGACCCCAGACTAGGTGAGGTTTTAGGAAGACATTCAAAGCAATTTCTAGGACAGAATCCCCTAAGTAACTGTAGCGCCCCACGGCTGCCGCTTCCATGCCGCTAAATTGAGGAATAATCCATTGCGTCGTGGCTAAAAACCAAGCTATCCCCCCACTTATAGCCAAAATGCCATAGAGGGGGCGTTTTTCAAGGCACAGCGCCCAAAATCCCAGCGCGGCAACGGTGAGGGAAAGCACCGCTTTACAACTGAGGATGACCAGTAAACAGAAGATAAAGCCTAGGATATCGCGCCATCGGGGTTGATGACGTGATTCTCCTGCCGAGATACGATGCGATCGCACAATCCCAATCGCTCCCAATAAAGCGGGAAAGGCCAAAACTTCCGGATGGAAATCATATAGATTGACATTGAAGACAAGGGGATATAAATAATAAACTCCCACCATTAACCAACTATCTGGTTTTGCAAGTCCCTCCCGTCGTGCCAACTGCCACACCAATCCCCCACTCCCGGCCAAAGCGAGCGCCTGTACCCCCAACAGCCAATACACGGAAGGATAGACCTTATAAAATAAGGCCAGGGGGTAGAGAATCACAGCCACATGATCCCCCAATAGGTGATAATCTCCCGCAAAGGACACCACAGGGGGAAGTCCCACACTCACGAGATACACTAACTGATCAAACCATCCCAAATCGTAAGCATTGGACTGGAAAAGAAGATGACGAATTACACTACAAGCGAAAAAAAGGAAGAAACTCCCCCCCATTACTCCCCAGAGAATAGGCTGTTGTGTTGGTTTATCTTTCATCAGAATTTAAAATCGTTAATCTACTTTCCGTAATTATCATGACCATTTTTTCAGCTTCTGTGTGGTTTAAATTTCAAAAATGGCTACAGACTCCACAAGGTAACGATTTTAGCTTAATCTTTCTCACGGGAGCGATCGCCTTTCTCACCTTTTTATCTCCCGATAAAATTAACGTCGGGGATGGGTTTGGCTGGGATGGAAGTCGTTATGCAGAACTCGCTCAAAACTTTTATCAAAGATTTGCTCAAGGGATTGATAATTATTATATCAGTCGCATTCTGCCATCCTTCCTCATCTTCCATACCTTACAATTTTTCAGGCTAGAACATAGCAACAGCAATATTATTCACAGCTTTGGGCTTTTAAACGCTTTACTAATTACTCTAAGTATGTATTTTTGGTGCTTAATCGCCCAACAATTACAAATTAGTTCACAGGGAAAATGGATCGGCTTTATTGCCTTTATCTTGAACTGTTTTATTTTAAAAATAACCCCCTACTATCCCGTTTTAACCGACGTTGCGGCTTATTCTATTAGCATGGCGATGTTTTACGCTTATCTAAGCCGCAGAACCTTCCTCCTGATGGGCTTAATTGCTATCGGTACATTTAGCTGGTCAAACTTATATTATTTTGGAGCAACTTTGCTCCTCTTTCCTGCCCCAGAAACCCCTAATTATAAGCTTCCCACTACCGCAAAATCCGCCCTTTTAACCGCAGGAGCTTTAACCCTTGCAGCAGTCGTTTATATGGTCATATTAGCCCACTCTGGGCGAGAAATTCGAGCAGAATGGCAGATTGCTCCCCTACTCCATTCAACCGTTTATTTAAGCATTGCACTGTCCGCTAGTTATTTATTTTTTGGGCTATTTTATTTATTAAAAAGTTCGAGCTTTTTTAACCTAAAAAGTTGGTTCAGTCCCTTTAACTACATTACCCTTGCAGGTAAAGTTTCCTTTTTATTTTTTTTAAATACACTTGCTCAATCCTTAGTTACAGAACCGGGCAATACTTTATCCTTTGGCTTACTCCTAGAATTTGTCGTCTGGACAAGTATCATCCAACCCGCTACTTTTTTTGTTTCTCATGTCATGTACTTTGGTTTAATTGTCTGGTTTCTCGTCTTTTATTGGTCTAAAATTACTCAACTGATTAATCAACAGGGTTTAGGGCTAAGTTTATGTGTGTTTATTGGCATTATTCTAAGTCTAGCCAGTGAATCTCGCTATTTGGTTAATATCATTCCTCTCGTCTTTCCCTTTGCCATTAAAATATTAGACCAACAACAATGGACGATCAAGCAAATGGTCGGATTTTTCTTAGCGTCTTTGCTCTTTTCTAAAGTCTGGCTAACCATTGGAGAACTATCAGGAGATTATGGGGAATTTCCTATGCAGCGTTATTTTATGAATGTCGGGCCTTGGATGTATCATCCGATGTATATTGCTCAAGGGGTTGCTGTTGCTTTAGCGGGGGTGGGATTGTATTATTTTTATGTTAGTAAATCAAGCCACCATACGCCTTAATGCAATACTTTTATTCAGTGGTAACATTAGGTTGGTGGGAGAATTGGTCAAGTCTCTCTATTAATCTTTACCCGTTTTTATGATAATTGTTTAATGTTGGGTTGCGCTGGCGCTTCACCCAACCTACGGATAAAATACAACTACTTACTAATTCTTTTTAACTATAACTATGGATTATTTTGTTCATTCTCACGCTTTGGTGGAAACGGAAGATATCGGGAAAGATACTAAAATTTGGGCATTTACTCATATACTTTGGGATGTAAAAATTGGAGAAAATTGTAATATTTGTGATCATGTTTTTATCGAATGTGGTGTTAAAATAGGAAATGGGGTGACAATAAAAACTCATGTTTCGCTCTGGACTGGGGTGATAATTGAGGACTATTGTTTTATTGGTCCTAACGTGGCTTTTGTGAATGATCTTTATCCCCGTTCCCATAGAAATCCTGCTATGCAGGAGCGCTATTTTAGTAATCAAGATGATGGCTGGTATCGGGATAAAACCTTGATTAAAGAGGGGGCATCTCTGGGGGCAAATGCGACAATTTTATGTGGGGTAACGGTGGGAGAATATGCTATGGTTGCGGCGGGGGCGGTGGTAACTCGTGATGTGAACCCTTTTGAGTTAGTGGGGGGGATTCCGGCTAAACATTGGGGATGGGTTGATCGGGAAGGGAAGAAACAGGCTCATCCTCCTGAGCATTAATAATTTACAATATAACCCAAAAAGATGAGCGAAAAACGAGAACCTTTTAGTAGTTTAATGTTGTACCACCTGTTTAAATGGTCGGTGGTGAGTCCGATGCTCCATGTCTATTTTCAAGGGAAAATTACGGGGGCGGAACAGGTGCCGCGTGAGGGTGGATTTGTGGCGGTGAGTAACCATGCCAGTTTCTTTGATCCCCCGATTCTCTCTAATTCTGTGGGTCGTCCGGTGGCGTTTATGGCGAAGGAGGAACTGTTCAAAATTCCGGTTTTAAAGCAGGCGATTCGTCTTTATGGAGCCTATCCCGTTAAACGCAGTTCGGCAGACCGTAGCGCGATTAAAGCAGCCTTAGAGTGTTTAAAGGAAGGTTGGGGGGTGGGGATTTTTTTAGAAGGGACTCGCACGGAGGACGGCACGATTCAGAATCCTAAATTAGGGGCGGCGATGATTGCGGCGAAAGCACAGGTTCCTCTGGTGCCGGTGAGTTTGTGGGGAACGGATCAGATTGGCTCTGGGGTGCCTCGTGCGGTTCCGGTGACGGTGCGCATTGGTGCGCCGATGAGTCCCCCCCCTTCGACAAAACGGGAGGATTTAGAGGCGGTGACGGAAAACTGTGCGGCTATAATTAACGAGATGCACGCCCTAGGTCGTTGATGATCTAGTTTCAGTTTCATGCCAGACGATTTAAAAACAACGTTGACGGAGAGTATTGATCAGGCTTCTTGGGAGTGGTTGCTTCCCCACGTCAAACGGGATGCGGTGTTGATGGTGTCGGATGATTTGGACTTGGTGGAGGTGGGTTATGCGATCGCCTCCGATCAAGTCCAGTTGGTTCAAACTTGGATAGACAGCCAGTTAATCCATAAACCCTGGACCGAACAAATCAGCGACTGGAATGGTCAACCCCAAATCCGTTTTAATGCCTTAATTATTCAGCCCTTTGTTCTGGTTCAACCCATTCCCTAAGGGGTTCTACATCAAGGTTATGGGCTAATTCCTCCCCCGTAGACCCGGTAAATAACCATAATACGGCTCTGGCTCCATCCCGGATCGATTTACTCCAAGGTTCCGGTTCTTGGTCAGTCTGGACGGGGAGGGGCTGAATGGCAATGCCTCGACTCCCAAAGACAATTTCACCAATAATCCGCGCTCGTCTCATGTGGTTGTCGGAGGTGATTAGATACACACTATCCACCCCAGCCGCCCGCAGGTCATCTACGAGGGAGGTAAAGTTAGTCACGGTATCTTGAGCGGCATAGTCTAAATGGAGGCGATCGCGCTCTACCCCCGCCCGGTCAAAAATCATCTGGACATAGTGCTTAGGACTGCCAGAAGACACCCAGATTTCTAAATCCGGGTGATTCCGCGCTAAACGGGCGGCAAAGGCTTCCCGCGTCTCTAATCCCCCCAACACAAACACCGCTTGGGGGGGGCGCTGGGCGGCTTGATGTCGGTTTTGGAGGTAAAATCCGATCCCGGCGATCGCAATGGCCACCAATAAACGCCACCTAACCCGCTTCTTGGCTGATCGGCGTGGTTTGGCCTTCGACTTTTGCCAACGAGAATCCAGCTTTAAGAACATCAATTTACATCAAAATTCAACGGGACTGGCCGGATTTGAACCGGCGACCTAGCGCTTCAGATTTGTGTAAGTTTCCCCACTCTCTGGACTATTCCTTCACCCGCAACTTACCCGTTCCGGGGGTAGCCGTTATGCTGTAGGAGGTGTTTATTTTATAGAGCATACTAGATGGCACATAGGGAGCCAACTGGCTTAAAAAGGCCTGACCGCCTTTTGTCCCTATTCGCAAACGATAACATCCTGTCCGCTTATTTTGAGAACTTAATCCCCACTGAACCCCCCAATTTTCCAGAAAATACTTGACAATTGTTTCATTCTCTGATTTAGGTAAATTCGTATTGAGATAAACCTCTAAAGCGTGGATTTTACCCTGCCGTTTCTTAAAGGTCTTACTCCCACAATCGAGAAACCAAATCGCCACCCCTTGGGGGGTTAACTCCTCCAAAAACTGGGGAGTGATAACTTTTCCCCCAGAACCCCGATATAACTTTTGCATCAGAATCCGAGTCAGGGGAATTAACGGCGGTTGGAGTCTCAGGTAGGGAACGCCTTGGGAATTCACGCTAGGACAACAGGGAACTGATTGTCCTGTAATCCGTTCTAACCAGTCTTGTTTAAAGCGCAAATAGTCTAATTCGCGCTGGTCATAGGCCGCCACATAGAAATTATGGCCATTCCGTTGTGCGCAGCCTAGCAACATTCCGGCCAGAACCCCTCGTTGTTCTTTTTTCGTGAGGGTTGGTGTTTTCCCCATGCTCTGGGGATGAGACATAAAGTCCATCAATCGACTCTCTACAACCAGTCTCTGCACCTTCCACTAGGTAACGGTTTAAACCTGAGTCTAGTGGCTTGGCTCAAGATTACCCTATGCAGAGGTTCGGGTATCCCCAACGGCCTCGCACTTAGGCTTCCTTGAATTTGACTACATTCATTCATGAAGTTACCCTCATGATGCCCGACTGTTCAGGAGGCGCTTGCTCTATCCAACTGAGCCACAGCCCCAAATTGATCAAGGCGATCGCACTTTGTCCCGCTTCAGGAACTCGATTGACCACCAAGCCAGACTGATTCTACCAAATCCCCCGGAAATCCTGCAAACCGATCTCAGAGAATTGATGTTCCACTTGTTTATTCATAATCACACTTCCCACTGATTAAGGTTCTACCGTATCCAGCAATTGCTCCTCATAACTCTCTAACGAGCGAATAATAGCCTCTTCCTCCTCATCCAACTCAGCCGGATTAAAAATCCCAGCTAAAGCCTGATCTAACGTCGGAGCCATGACAATCGTATTTTCATACACCACAATCACCCGCACCAGCGTCGGCACACTATTCTGTTCCGCCTCTAAATACAACGGTTCAACATAGAGTAAAGAATCCTCCAAGGGAATCACCAACAAATTTCCCTTAACCACATTAGATCCTTGAATATCCCACAAAGAAATCTGTTGAGAAATGCGGGGATCTTGGTTAATTAACGCCTCAATTTGGGACACCCCAAACACTAACCGTTGTTTCGGGAACTGGTATAACAATAACTTGCCGTATTGTTGCCCATCCGAACGCGCCGCTAACCAAGCAATTAAATTAGGACGCGCTACGGGCGTGTAGGGATGGAGTAAAATAAACTCCTCACTTTGTTCCTGGGGCAAACGCATAATCAAATGATAGGGTTCCACAGGTAAAGGCTCTTCCCCATAAATTTCCTTCGGAATTTGCCATTGATCCTCCCGGTTATAAAATACCGTTGGATCGGTCATATGATAGGTTAATAAACTTTCCGATTGAATCCTAAAAAAGTCCGTCGGGTAACGAATATGATTAAACAATTCCGGGGGCATTTCCTCCATTGACTTGAACAAAGTCGGGAAAACCTTTTGCCAAGTTTTAATCATCGGATCATCCAAATCCACCACATAAAAATTCACCGTCCCGCTATAGGCATCAATCACCACTTTAACCGGATTGCGAATATAATTAAACGCTTCCCCATCAGGGTCAGAATAGGGATAATAGGGACTGGTGGTATAAGCATCTACAATCCAATATAAATAACTCCCCAACTCTCTCGCTTTTGGATCACCAATATCGGCATTGACTAAATAGGGATCATGATCATAGTTTAAGAACGGCGCAATGCGGCGGATTCGCTCATTAATATTGCGCCGAAATAGCAGCTTTGTTTCCGGTGTAAAGTTCTGGGTAAACAGCATTTGCCAGTCCTTTAAATACTGAGCAAAGGCGAACCGTTTCCACCTTGAACCAATATCAATCCCCCCCATGCCATCATAGACATTTAACACATTATCCTGACCACTGGGATAGTCTAACTCTTTAACCTGAGTTGAAGTCATGACATAAGTATTAGTCAATTCTCCGTAATAAATGCGGGGATGACCGATGGGAATACTCCCTTGAATGATTTCATCGGATAAACGCAGAGTGCCGCCCTCTTCTTCCGTGGCGATATCTTGGACAAAATACACAGGCAACCCCCCCTCACCGACGCGATTCACAGGGGATAAAGTAAAGCCATAACCGTGGGTATAAACCAGATGTTTATTCACCCAAGTTTGAGCGGCTTCTGGGACTTTTTCATAGTCTAATTCTCGTGGAGAAATGACAATCTGTTGTTTTTGTTCTCGAAATTCTGAGGGAATATCAGTCCGGCGAATTTGCATCGAGTAGCGATCAATATCCGCATCATTGAAGGTATAGTAAAGGCGGATTTCTTGCAGTTGTCGGTTAGCTTTGAGAATGGGTCGAGTATCCCAGAGGCGGATATTTTCAATGGTGAGTCGGTTTGCCTCTAGTTGACTGGGGGAAAACGTCGGTTGAGGGTCGAAGGTTTCGGCTTCGATACGGTCGAGGGCGAAGGCGGCACGGGTGGCGGCAATACTGCGCTCTATATAGGGGGTTTCTCGTTCGAGTTCGTTAGGTTGGACAATCAGGCGCTGGACGGTGGTGGAAGCGAAAGCACCGAGGAGGACAGCTAGGCCGTAGAAGAAGACGAGGACGAGGGAAAGGGGAACAATTGAGCAGGTTTGGCGGCCGGGGATGGGGCAGGCGATGCTGTGGAGGGAGGGGCGGAAACGGGCTTTATAAAGCAACCAGATGGCAACAAGGGCGGCGAGTAGGCTGAGGGCGATTTCTAGGGGGAGTTGTACGTTGGTGTCGGTGTAGCTGGCTCCATAGTTAACGCCGCGTTTGGAGTAGAGGAGGTCAAAACAGGCTAGACCGTGGGCAAAGGCGAGGGTGAGGAGAAAAAGCCCGCCGAGGGTTTCCAGATGGCGCAATTGGGGGCGAGAGAAGCCAATAAAGCGTCCTTGGGAGAGACTATCCCCGGAGAGGAGATAAAGGAGGGTGCAGGCGATGAGACTGTAAAGACAGAGGCCTTCTAGGCAAAAGTAGAGGAGTTTCCACAAGGGGAACTGGAAGATGTAAAAGCTAATGTCGAGGTGGAAGAGGGGATCTTTGGTTTCAAAGGGGGTGGGATTGAAAAAGGCGAGGATGCGGCTCCAGTTGGTGGAGAGGATAAAACCGAAGTAGAGACTGAGGAGAAGTGCGATCGCCTGCAACAAAAAATTCGCCGCAAACAGCACACCACAGACTACACCTAGCAAGACCACAATCTCGGCATAAAAGAAAGGAGTCCCCCATTCCACGCCCCCCACAAGGTGCAAAATGGATTCCACTTTAAAGGGACTGGGGACAGAAGGTGTGCTTCTACTCCAACTCGGAGCAAGGAGGTTATAGGTCAGCAGTGTTTCCCCATAGTGCAGCAAGAGAAAGCCCAAGAGTAAATTTAACCCCAACACAAGAGGTAATAGATGACTCAGTTTAATCTGGGAGGGATAACGATTGGAGGGCGAGGTAGCAGGGGGCGGCGCTGAGGTTTGCCGATGGAGCAGAATGGCCTCTTTCAGGGAGAGGGGGGCGGTGTTAGCATAGGCAGCTTGTTGAGCGGGGGCGGGTTTGCCCCGTTGCGCCCGTTCCGCACTTTCCGGGGGTTGAGGATGTTGGAATTTCCTCACCTGACGCAAGTTTAGGAACAAGAAGATGGCTGATCCTCCAGTGCCGAAGAGCCACAGTCCCCCTTGAGTGCCTACCTGTAACCAAAACACCTCTAAATACTGCACTTCTGAAAACCAGAGGGTTTCTGCTAAGGCCCGGGCAGCGAGTTCAAAGAGCAACCACAGCCCGAGGAGAAGGAGAATAGGTTTTAAGAGGGTGTGCATTGTGTCAAGTCCCAGATATAGCGTTCAATCAATCCGCGAACAGCAGATCCTAAGTCTTTGGCGCTAAAGCCCAACTACGAACCCGTTATGGTCACAGCACTCTCGCCGCCGTTTTTGGGTGGGGTTCAATATGGGGCTATGATAGCATTGGGGGCAAGCCCTAGGCGAAGAGTGAACCTCCCTAGAAGGGCGGAGCTTGTATCCCATCAATTCTGGTCACGCCATCCAATCCCTAGACTTATGTGGAATGAAATCGCCAAGCAAATTAGCCAAGCTATCGGACAACCTTTTACCGTTGAAACTCGCCGTTCTGTCTCGGGAGGCTGTATTAACCAAGGGTATGCGATCGCCGATGGTCAACGGACTTACTTTGTAAAAGTTAATACCGCCTCCCAAGTGGAAATGTTTGCGGCTGAGGCCTTGGGACTCAAACAAATGTACGAAACCCAGAGCATTCGTGTTCCCCAACCTTTGACTTGGGGGGTGGCGGGCAATTCCAGCTATATTGTCATGGAATGGCTAGAATTTGGGCGAGGGGATCACACTTCTTGGGAAAAAATGGGGCAAAACTTAGCCGCTATGCACCGTTATCAAAGGGCGACCAAGTTCGGCTGGGATTGTAACAATACCATTGGTTCTACTCCTCAAGTGAACGATTGGACGGAAAACTGGGCGGATTTTTTCACCGAACACCGGATTGGGTTTCAATTGCGTTTAGCTAAACGACGGGGGGGAGGTTTCCCCGATCTTGGCACGGTACTTGATGCGGTAAGAGATAGATTAGGGGACTGGCAACCCCAACCTTCCTTAGTTCATGGGGATTTATGGTCGGGAAATGCCGCTTGTACGGTGCAGGGAGAACCAGTTATTTTAGACCCGGCGACTTATTGGGGCGATCGCGAAGTTGATCTGGCCATGACCGAACTCTTTGGAGGGTTTCCCGCCCCCTTCTATCGCGGTTATAATCAAGCTTGGCCCCTAGATGCCGGGTATCAGGAACGCAAAAATCTATATAATATCTATCATATCCTAAATCATTTTAATTTATTCGGTGGGGGCTATGGGTCCCAAGCGAATCGAATGCTCCAGAAAATTTTGTAGATCACATTGGTTCACTGTGGACAGACTGGGAATCCCCGTGCCTTTAGGCCGGGGAGGATGTCAAGAAGGAGCCTTGTTGATTATTGATCTGTGCGGCAAAAAGTGCGGGAATTGCGACTTGCCCCCATCCAATAACCGAACGGGATAGGTTCTAATCTTTGCTAGAGTGTTAACTGGGGCATATCCCCAAGCATCCGTAAGACCCTAACTTGAGTCCACAAACAAACACGAGGAGATGATGGTTAATGGCCTCCACTGACTTCAAAGATTACTACGCCATTCTAGGAGTGGGTAAAACTGCCAGCGCTGAGGAAATTAAAAAGGCCTTTCGCAAATTGGCCTTAAAATATCATCCTGACCGAAATCCGGGGGACAAAGTCGCAGAAGCTCGCTTTAAGGAAGTCAGTGAAGCTTACGAAGTTCTCTCCGACTCGGAAAAACGGCGGAAATATGACCAATTTGGGCAATATTGGCGACAAGCAAGCTCTCAGGCCGGGGGTGGATTTGGTCGAGGTCCGGTGGATTTTGGGGGGGTGGATTTTGGACGCTATAGCAGTTTTGAAGAATTTATCAGTGATTTGTTGGGGGGATTAGGAGGAGGTCCTAGCACCCGTACTCGCACCTATCGCAGCAGTAACGGACGCAGTACCTATCAAAGTCCGGGGGGTGGTACAGGGTTTAATACGACCACCCAAAGCACAGGAGGCGATCGCGAGGCCACCATTCGTCTGACCTTCACCGAAGCATTCCGGGGCGTTCAGAAGCGTCTCAATGTGGGATCAGAAATTATTGATGTGCGCATTCCCCCCGGAGCAAAACCCGGTAGTCGGGTGAGAGTGCGCGGGAAAGGCAACATCAGCGCCTATTCCCAACAACGGGGAGATTTATATTTAAATGTTGACTTAGAACCCCATAGTTTTTTTGCCTTCGACGGGGATAATTTATTGTGTGAAGTGCCGATTACCCCCGATGAAGCGGTTTTAGGGGCTGAGATTCAAGTCCCCACCCCCGATGGTTTAGTGACCATGAAAGTTCCGTCTGGCATTCGGGGGGGTCAAACCCTACGCTTACGAGGTAAGGGGTGGGTGAATCCCAAAGGAGGACGGACGGATCAATTGGTGAAAATTGCGATCGCCACTCCCCCCAATCCCACCCCAGTCGAACGGGAATACTACGACAAAATCCGCAAAAGTCGCACCTATAACCCCCGTCAACATTTACAAACCGTTCACTTGTAGCCGATTGCCAATACAACCAATCGTCTGAGGGGGATTGGTTTCCCCACCCGTCTATGCAGTGGGGCAGTTCGTCATTTTCCCCGAGGTCACGCCACGGGAACGGGAGTCGGGAGTATGCCAAGCACAGACCTAGGCGTTTCAGACAGTCTCGGAAAATTGTGGCAGAATAGCAGCATATTGATACAACTTGTCAAGGTCAGGCAATAGGGAATAGGAAATAGGGAATCAGTAACTGATGACTGATTACTGGTTACTGACTACTATTCACTGTATATCTGGGACTTGACAAAATGCACACCAGCTTAACTTGTCAAGGGTGTCTATTGACAATTGATCATTGCCTCTCTACCCTATGGTTTCTAATCTCAACCCTCAATCTTCCCTACCATCCGGCAGCCCAAGTCCCCAACCCCTGCCCGGCAAACCGATATTAGAACCTCCCTTTGCCCCCAAAGCCGAGGAAGAATCCTTAAACCTGCGGCAAGCCCTTTCTGTATTGCGGAGACGGTGGTGGGTGATGTTGCTCGTCAGTGGTGCCGTGAGTTGTGCAGTCGGTTTTAGAGTCCTCAATGAAGTGCCACTTTATCGCAGTCAATTCCGCTTGCTGATTGAACCCATTGCCAGTGATGAGAGTTTTGACCAATTCAGTCAGCGCCTGATTGGACAGTATGCGGCCGAAATTGACTATGAAACCCAGATCGAGGTGTTGGTGAGTCCGACGGTCATTAATCCCATTTTGACCCAGATTCAAACTCGTTACCCAGATATGGACTACAACGCCTTGGTGAGTAATTTGGGCATTGGACGAGTGGGGCCGACCAAGATTTTAGAGGTGAGTTATCAAGACTCCAACCCCGAAAAGATTCAGTTTGTCTTAGAACAAGTTTCGGAAGGGTTTATTGAGTATTCCCAACGGGAACGGAAAACTGGGAATCAAAAGGGGTTGAATTTTGTGGAGGAACAATTACCTGTTTTGCAAAAGCGGGTGAATGATTTACAAATTGAGGTGCAACAGTTCCGCCAGCGACATAATATTTTAGACCCCAATGAACAGGGACAGGCCGCCGCAGGTCGTCTAAATGGGATTCGGGAGGAAATCCTACTGACTCAACGGGATTTACAGGAAACACAATCTCTCATCGCCCAACTCCAAGAACAGCTAAATACGGATCTAGGTCAGGCGCTGGTGATGAATGCCTTAAGTGAGGCTCCCCGTTATCAGGCGTTGTTAAGTCAATTACAGGAGATTGAAAGCCAAATCGCGTTAGAGTCGGCGCGGTTTACGCCCAATAGCCCGAATATTCAGGTTTTACAAGAGCGACGCAATAATTTGCTGCCCTTGCTTCAGGCGGAAGCCCAAGTGGTGTTAGGTCGTCAGGGACTGCCCAGTGGAGGCCAAAATTTGGCAGCTTCGCCCAATGCCTTGCGATCGCAAACCACCCAGCAACTCATTGATACCCTTAACCGTCGTCAAGTCCTCACCGTGCGACAAGCCGCCCTGAGCCAAGCCGAAGCCGCCCAAACGCGACAAGTGCAGAATTTCGCCACCCTCAGCCGTCAATATGCCGATTTAATGCGGGAGTTAGAAGTAGCCACAGAAGGGTTAAAACGCTTCCTCTCGGTACAGGAAGACTTACAAATTGAATCCGCCCGACGGACTATTTCTTGGGAGTTGCTCAACGCCCCCCAAATTCCCCTTTATCCTATTGCCCCTAATGTCCCTCGGGGGTTAACCATTGGTTTAGTGGCCGGAGTGTTGGCCGGGGCTGGAGCCGCCCTGATTGCGGAAAAACTTGACGTGCGCTTCCACTCCCCCGAAGATTTGCGGGATGCGGTGGGTTTACCCATTTTAGGAGTCATTCCCTACCGCAAGGAAATTAAAGATAGCCGGGTGAAAGATCGACCCCTACCCCGCTTGTCCGGGAGTCGTTACCGGGCTTCTCCTTTCTTGGAATCCTTCCGCAGTCTCAACGCGAATTTATCCTTTTTTACCCCGGACAAACCCTTACAGGTTTTAGTAGTCAGTTCTTCTGTTCCCCTTGAAGGCAAGTCCACCACCTCAATTAATCTCGCCCAAGCGGCCGCCGCTATGGGGCAACGGGTGTTATTAGTAGATGCCGATTTGCGCCGTCCTCAAGTCCATGTGATGACCGATTTACCCAATGTGTGGGGATTATCCCATGCCATCTCAATGGATATTGAAGTAGAGGATATTATTCAACCCTTCCCCAGTATCAATGGGGGGACTTCTGGAGAGGACAATCTCTATATTTTAACCTCGGGTCAAATTCCCCCAGACCCCACCCGGTTACTATCGTCCCAAAAAATGCGATCGCTGATTGAATATTTCCGTCAATCCTTCGACCTAGTGATTTTTGACACCCCCCCCATGTTAGGGTTAGCCGATGCCAAATTCCTAGCGGCTCAAGCCGATGTGATGTTAATGGTGGTAAGGTTAGGCTGGACCGACCGGGCTATCTTTAAGCAAGTCATTGATGGGCTGAAAGTCTCCCAAACCTCCGCATTAGGTCTGATTGCCAACGGAGCTAAAGACTTCAGTTCCGGTTCTTATTATTACTATCATCGTTATTTTGCCACCGAAGAGGGGGCGCATCCTGTAGACTCATGACCCATCAACCCATGAAAATCCCGTCCATCCTTCAGGGTTCATTGCTTTTGTTCCTGTTACTCCCTCTCCAGGCCCAGGCGCAAATCCCCACCTTTACCCCCCTAGATTTAGACCTTCCCACTCCCGAGGAAGCCCCCCTCAATCCCCCCCCTTGGGACGAGGGAGAACCCCCAGAGGTAACTCCTCCCGAGGTCGCCCCAGCCTTTACCCCTTCCTTCCTACCTCCCAACCTACCCTATACCCTCGGAGCAGGCGATCGCGTCCGGCTCGATATCTTCAACGTACCCGAGTATAGTGGGGAATATCCCGTGTTAATTGATGGCACCCTCAACCTCCCCCTCATCGGCACCATTCCCGTCGCTGACCTCACCCTCCAACAGGCCGCCGACCTTCTTTCCCAACGTTACGCCCTCTATTTAACCCGTCCCATCGTCACCCTCGGTTTACTCCGGCCCCGTCCCGTGCGGTTAGCCATTGCCGGAGAAGTCCAACGACCCGGTTCCTACACTGTCACCGTCGATGAAGGCCGCCAGTTTCCCACCGTCACCGAGTTAATCGCCCTCGCCGAAGGGATTACCCTCTCCGCCGATGTGCGGCAAGTGAGAATCCGTCGCACCTATCAAGGGGTAGAACAAACCTACACGGTAGACCTTTGGCAACTCCTGCAAGCGGGAGAATTGGGTCAAGATATTCCCCTGCGAGATGGGGACGCTTTAATTATCCCCACAGCAATGGCCATTAATCCCCAAGAATTGCGTCAACTCGCCGATGCGAGCTTTGCCCCCGATGCCCCCAGTTCCATCCAGATTGCTATAGTCGGGGAAGTAGTACGACCAGGAACCCATACCCTGCGCGTCGATGCCCTAGGAGTTCTCCCCACCGTCACCACGGCGATTAAAGAAGCGGGGGGAATTACCACCCTCGCCAATGTGCGCAATATTGAACTCCGTCGCACCCCCCGCAACGGTCAAGAAGAAACCATTCAGGTAGATTTATGGGAGTTACTGCAAAGCGGCGACTTGAGTCAGGATGTGTTATTACAACCGGGCGATCGCATTGTAGTCGCCCAAGCCCCCGAAATTGACAGCGCCACCATTGGCACCCTCACCTCCGCCACCTTCTCCCCCAACACCGTGCGGGTCAATGTCGTAGGCGAAGTCAACCGAGGCGGCACCCTAGAACTTCCCCCCAATACCCCCTTAAACCAAGCCATTTTAGCCGCCGGAGGGTTTAATAATCGAGCGCGCAAGAGTCGGGTGGAATTAGTGCGACTCAACCCCAATGGCACCGTTTCTCGGCAAGAGTTCGCCGTGGATTTAACCCAAGGCATTGATAATGAAAATAATCCCGTTCTGCTCAACAACGATGTCGTTGTGGTAAATCGTTCCTTCCTCGCCCGCACCACCGACACCCTCACCTCAGTCCTCGCACCTGTGGGGGGTTTTGTCTCGTTTATCAACTTTTTCCGCATTTTCGGGTTTTTGAATTAACTCCCCTCGGGCAGATTGTATCCAGATCAATCCCCTGACCTCCCCATTTGCTGAGGATAGCAGTTATCCTGAAAGGGGTTTTCGTATTTAGATTTTAAGATTTTAAGCCTAACGTTTTATGACTACAGCATCTCAACGCATTGTCATCCTAGGGGGAGGATTTGGGGGACTCTATACGGCTTTACGCTTAAGCCAATTCCCCTGGCAGGGAAACCAGCCCGAAATTGTGCTAGTGGATAAAAATGACCGCTTTTTGTTCTCTCCCCTCCTCTACGAGCTAATTACAGGAGAGTTGCAAAGCTGGGAAATTGCCCCGCCTTTTGAGGAATTATTGAGTCAGACTGGGATTCGCTTTTATCAGGCGAAGGTGACGGGGATTCAGGTAGAAGAACAGTATGTAGAGTTAGAAAATCGCCCCGCTTTGGCCTATGACTATTTAGCCATTGCACTCGGAGGACAAACACCCCTCAACAATATCCCCGGTGTACAAGATTATGCCATCCCCTTCCGTACCCTCCCCCATGCCTACCACCTCTTGGAAAAATTGCGCATTCTTGAACAGTCCGACCTGGATAAAATCCGCATCGCCATTATCGGCGGGGGATATAGTGGGGTAGAGTTAGCCTGTAAGCTAGCCGATCGTTTGGGGGAACGGGGGCGGATTCGCATTGTGGAACGGGGCGAAAAATTGCTCAAAACGGCCACCGATTTTAACCGTCAAGCGGCGGAAAAAGCCCTAGAAGAGCGGAAGGTTTGGGTAGATTTAGAAACCTCCGTGGAGTCTGTGGGGGCCGATTCCTTGGAATTGCTCTACAAAGGACAAATTGACCTGTTACCCGTGGAAATTGTACTGTGGACCGTGGGAACTCAAGTCTGTGACCTGATTCGCCATTTACCTCTGCCCCACAACGAACGGGGTCAATTAATGACCCAGCCTACCCTGCAAGTGGTAGACTATCCCCATCTGTTCGCCTTGGGAGATGCCGCCCTGTGTCAGGATGTCACCGGGCAAGAACTTCAGGCCACGGCACAGGTGGCGATTCAACAGGCCGATTATTGCGCCTGGAACCTTTGGGCTTCGTTGTGCGATCGCCCATTACTGCCATTCCGCTATCAAAGCCTCGGAGAGATGCTAGCATTAGGAGTCGAAACAGCCACCCTTAACGGGTTGGGGATTAAGTTGGATGGGTCCCTAGGGTATGTCGCCCGCCGACTCGCCTATTTATACCGTTTACCCACCCTACAACATCAACTCGCGGTAGGGGTGAACTGGCTCACTCAGCCACTCCTTAACGTTCTATCCCAGTCCAAAAACTCGTAATGTCTAAACCAAAAGTCATTCTATTCGATGCCGTGGGAACCCTGTTTGGGGTGAAGGGCAGCGTCGGGGAAGTCTACAGTGCGATCGCCCAAGAATTTGGCGTACAGGTCGAGCCTAAGCTACTAGACCAAGCCTTTCATGACACCTTCAAAAAAACCGTACCCCTCGCCTTCCCCGGAGCGAAGTGGGTAGAAATTCCCGAAAAGGAGTATAACTGGTGGCAGGCGATCGCTAAAGCCACCTTCGCTCAAGCCGGAGTCCTCGAAGACTTTCAGGACTTCCCCGCCTTCTTCAATCGACTTTACGGTTATTTTGCCACCCCAGACCCCTGGGAAATTTACCCCGACATCCTCCCCTCCCTAGAAAAGTGGCGCTATGAACGCATCGAATTAGGCATTATCTCAAATTTCGACTCTCGGATTCATTCAGTGTTAGATGGGTTAGATTTGAAGAAATTTTTCCAAAGTATCACCATTTCCTCCTCCTGCGGTGTCGCGAAACCCAATCCCAAAATTTTCACCAAGGCCCTCGAAAAACATCAATGTTCCCCCAGTCAAGCCTGGTTTATCGGGGATAGTTTAGAAAACGACTATCGCGGAGCCAAAGCGGCTGGTTTGCGCCCCTTCCTCCTCCAACGTTAACCGGAAAAGTCACAAACCCGAGAGAATCAAGCACTGACACCCGAAATCAGCTATCTTTGAATCAAGTTCGTCTCAAGTGGGGGGAAAGAACCTTGGATGCGGCCAATCAGCAAAAAATCTTAGGATATTTTATTGAGGAAGCGAGGGAACACCTCGAAACCTTAGCGCAAGGGGTGATGGATCTCCCCAAAGTCTGTAAAGATCCAGAAGCCCTCAACGAGTTATTTCGTGCCGCTCACTCCGTCAAAGGGGGATCGGCTATGTTGGGCTACGATAGTATTCAAAAAACAGCCCACCGTCTCGAAGATTGCTTTAAAATCCTGAAAGAACATGATGTTCCCGTTGATAGCAAACTAGAAGCCTTATTTCTCAAAGGGTACGACACCCTGCACACCCTCCTCGATCACCTCGAAAGTCCCGATGGTTTACAAGACGCAACAGCCCACCGAATCACCAAAGCGGCTGAACCGGATTTTGATACCCTCGAAAATTATTTACATCAGTTGGTGAGTGGGGAAGTCGTCGAAGAAAGTCCAAAACCCCAAAAAGCCCCCGTCGCCACCCCGCCACCCTCAGATCCCTTTGCTAACGAAACCAAGGCTTTGTTAAAAGAAATGCTCGCCCTCTTCAAAGCTAAAGCCACCCCCGAAGGCCGCAAACAACTACAAAAGTTATGTGTGCGCTTGGCTAAATTAGCCCCTAAAGAGAAAGGCTGGCAAATGGTCACTAAATCCTGTCATCAGGTCATAGGCAATCCAAAATATTCCTATCGCACCCTTGCCCCGGTTATTATAAAAGAACTCAAACACAACAGCGACTTGAAGGTTTTAGGTCAGTCGGACGAAATTCACGTTAGCCCGACCTTAAAACAACTGGCTGAGGCTAAAACGCCCCAAGTTCTGATTCCTGTAGAACCTAAAGCGGCAGCGAAAACTTTAATTAATGTGTTTAGTAAACAACAACTCTCCCAACTGGTGGAATTACTCGCGGCCAAATAGTAGATTTTTAGTTCCTGCTCATTGTATCGGTCTATGTTTCAACTCCTTGCCCCCTTTGTTCATGCCATCCAACCCTTTTTAATCCCCTTGTGTTTCCTATTCGCTTGGCTGTTCATTCTCAGCCTAATTAGCTCCATGGTGGGCAGTGTTCGAGAGATCATCGCCCGTAGTCAAACCATGCACCAGATCCCTTGCTCTGACTGCCAATTTTTCACCAATGATCATCGCTTGAAATGTACAATTCACCCTACCATTGCCAATACAGAACAAGCGATTTATTGCCGAGATTTTCAGCCGCACCAAAGCTTTAGCTCTCTTTCCTAATGGCGTGTTCAATTAATGAAAAATAAAATTAAAAATTCTGAAATAATCAGCAAACAAGATCAAGATGATCGTAACTCATAAGTACAAACTTAAGCCATCAGAATCCCAAGTAAAAATAATGCTGAATTGGATAACGATGCTTAAAAGTCATTATAACTATTGTTTGAGAGATAGGATAGAAGCATACGAGGAGGTAAAAGCACCCCGACTAGGAGAATATTGTGATTTGAGAACGAAAGCTCATTGCACACCATTAACCTGTTCTATTTCCAAAAATTCTAACTTAGGAGAACCGTTTAAAAAGAACGGGAAAAAGCGAAGTGCTTATGAACAGCAATCCTCAGAATTACCTAGTTTCAAAAAGTCTCATCCTTGGTACAAACTCATTCATTCTACGGTATTGCAACAAAATCTCAGACGATTAGACAAAGCCTTTCAAAATTTATTTCAAGCGGGAAAAGGGTATCCCAACTTCAAAAAACGACATCAGTTTAAGAGTTTTTCTTATCCCCCTAATCAGGTAAAAGTAGTAGGAGACAAAATCTATCTCCCGTCTATCGGTTGGATGAAAATGTACTTATCTCGTCCTTTAAGAGAAGGATTTGAGGTAAGAAGTGTCACCGTGAGACAGAAAGCCGATGGTTTCTATGTAGCCATTCAGTTAGAAGATAAGTCAATCCCTCAAACAGAAACAATAGATGTGAACCAAATCAAGGCGGTAGTAGGGGTTGATTGTGGTGCTAGACCCCATAAACTACTGGCCTTATCTAACGGAAAAAATATCCCTAATCCTGAGTATGAGAAAAGATTAGCGAAGCGAAAAACATTAAGACAACGTAGAGCTAGTCGTAAAAAGCGTGGTTCTAATAATCAAAAAATTGCTTATAGAAAAGTAGCGAGATTAGAACAAAAAATAGTAAATCAACGGGAGGATTACCAATGGAAGGTTGCACACAAATTACTACAGTTGGCAGATGTCATCGTCATGGAAAAATTAAATATTCAGGGCATGAGCCGTAAAGGTAAACCAAAACAGGATGAAAATGGGCATTACCTTAAAAATGGACAAAATGCCAAAAAAGCCTTAAATCGCTTAATTAGAGACTGTTCTTGGGGAGGATTAAAAGGAAAAATTCGTCAGGTAGCTGAAAAGTTTGGGCGCATTTTCCTAGAAGTTGATCCCAAATACTCATCTCAAACCTGTTCTAGTTGTGGATTTAAGGACAAAAAAAATAGACACAAGGAAAGTTTCTTGTGTCTAAATTGCAACACCCCTATAGATGCGGATACTAATGCTGGTATTGTACTAGGTAAAAGGGGTTGTCAAATACTTGGTATCAGTTTCGATACTCTACTGGGAGTCACCCAGAAAGTTACGGGTACGCCTGAAACAACAGGTGCGAGCAATCGGGATACATCAGAAGCGTTAGCCTCTGAGCCTACCAACCCTCTGCAACTTTCGTTGTTTGAGTGGATGAATGGTCGAGCAATCGGCTGTTAGAATCCCCACCTTCTACGAAGTAAGGTGGGGAGCTTCAAGATATTGAATTGGGGAAAATTGTCCTATGGAAACAGTAACAGATAAATTAAAGCATTATCAGCAAATTGTAGAACAATTGTTGATGGGTTATGCCGAAAGTAAACCTGCTTATGGCGAGATTGAGGTTGAGACAATTTTTGACACCCAGCGCAATCATTATCAAATTGTACATCTAGGTTGGCATCATCAGCGCTGGGTACATCATTGTGTTATCCATCTAGATATTCGCCAAGAGAAAATCTGGATTTTCTACAATTCAACAGAGCATGATATTGCCTCAGATTTAGTCGATTTGGGTGTCCCTAAACAAGATATTGTGCTAGGGTTTTATCCTCCTTTCATGCGGGAAATGAGTGAATATTCTGTGGGTTAAAAGTGGGTCGTAGTAGTCCCTTGACAAACTATAGCATTTCCCCATCATTGATCAACTCTCAGAGAAGTTTCTCATAATACTTCAAGCTCCTTGTCACCCTTGTATACTGTTTTGACGTTCGCCCCTGCCTAAAGGCGAGGGGATTCTTCATTCAACGAGTCTCCGTTAGCCAGCAGGATTTCTCCAACTAACCAAGAGGGAATCTCTCCTGAAGCGTTTAAAGTTTGGCTGCGCCCCAACCTACTTAATCCCTTTTGCAAGATGTTTAAAGCAGCGTTTCTATCCCGACAATCCGTATATCCACAATGGGGACAAACATGGGTTCGAGTTGATAGAGACTTTTGCACTTTTTCCCCACAATTAGAACAATTTTGACTGGTATTATGGGGAGGAACAGCAACAGTTATTTTGCCGTATTTATCCCCAAAATACTCTAACCATTGCCTAAAAGTAGACCATCCTGCATCAGTTATGGACTTAGCTAAACGACGATTTTTAACCATGCCTTTCACATTTAAGTCTTCATAGGCTACTAAGTCGTTAGACTTGATTAAGCGGAGTGCCACACTCTTGACAAACTCTGTTCGCTGCCTACTTACTCTTAAATGTTTACGAGCATAACGTTGTCTTGCTTTGTGATAATTACGGGATTGTTTAACACCTTTACGGTATTTTTTAGACTTCTTACGATTGAGCCGATTTAATCGTTTTTCTGATTTTCTATAGTATTGAGGACAATCAACCTGATTACCTTGACTATCTACTAAGAAAAACTTTAAACCAACATCAATTGCAGTGGTTTGTTGAGATGGAGTTAAAGGGTTTACGGTATCTCTAGAGTCTAGTTTGATGGAAAACTGGACATAGTATCCATCTGCGCGTTTAACTATTCTAACCCGCTTAATTTGTTCAGGTTGATAATAATTAATATCTCTAGATCCTATCAACTTTAAACCACCAATACCTTTTTTGTCTGTAAAGGTAATATAGCGTTTATTTTCTGATAGTTTCCATCCAGAGACTTTATATTCAACTGAACGAGAATGTTTTTTAAACTTAGGGTATCCCTTTTTGCCTTTAACGTTATTCTTGCAATTATCAAAAAATCGAGTAATTGCTCTTAACGTTCTCTCAACAGCAGTTTGACAAGCGTGGGAGTTTAAATCATTAACAAATTTAAACTCTCTTCTAAGCCTA
>NZ_JAIHOM010000041.1 GCF_026130165.1 Spirulina subsalsa FACHB-351
GTGTGTTGTACCGAAATAGCTCAGTCTTACCCACACCCCGATTGTCCATCCAGTAACGCAAGACTTTATTGCGGACGAACTGAGTTGTCCGAATGGCTTCGTCGATGGCTTCGACTTGATAAGGTTTAGGTTTGACCTTGTATTCGAGAACAAACATTGTTTGACACTGGCTTGCTTGGTATCATTGTAGCACTCCTAATGCCGCCCTGGAAGGGCGGGGCTTGAAACCCATTATTTTTGGTCATGGTCAGACAGGGAATCCCCACGACGTGATAGCTGGGGAGGATGTCAACTGGGCTACTCAGAATAAGAACTCATAGATCACCTAGAATACAATATACTCCAACTTTAAAGATGTTCTATGTCTGCTGCCATTGTTGAAATCCTTTCTGCCGAAGAAATCCGCCGGACGATTACCCGTTTATCCTCAGAAATTATTGAACGCATTGGGGATCTTTCTAAGCTGGTTTTAATAGGTATTTATACCAGAGGCGTTCCTCTGGCTGAACTGATGGCCGCCCAAATTGAGGTATTAGAACAGGAAAAAGTCCTGACTGGAGCGTTGGATATTACCTTCTATCGGGATGATCTTGATCAGATTGGGATGAGAACTCCGGCCAAGAGTCAGATTCCCTTTGATTTAACCGGGAAAATTGTGGTTTTGGTGGATGATGTAATCTATAAAGGTCGCACTATTCGTGCGGCCTTAAATGCGGTTATTGAATATGGTAGACCGGAGGTGATTTACCTGGCGGTTTTAGTGGATCGAGGTCATCGACAAGTGCCGATTCATCCTGATTTTATCGGGAAAAATTTGCCCACGTCGTCGGATGAAACGGTGAAGGTTTATTTACAGGCGATTGATGGCCGAGATGCCGTAGAATTGACTCGTGGCAAGGAGGATGTTCCCGTTAATCCCTGAGCTGGGGCAGAGAATCCCGATCTCTTTCTCTCTCCCAATTCGGTTAAACTGGCAATATAGCGCAACACCCCTAAACGGTAACAGGTATTGGTCTGATGCGAGATTTAGCCATGACTAGCGATCGCCCGGTTCCCAAACGATTCCCGAAAGTCCCCTTTGAACGCCGCTTTTACGGCTTTCTGATTGATTTTGTCTGTGTTTGGGTAATTAGTTCCTTAGCCGGCCCTCCTTTTTTGCAAATGGTGGTCTTTTTAGGGGCTTGGTTTACCCTGCGTGTGGTGGTGGTGGATCGCAATGGAGGACAGAGTTTAGGCTCTTGGTGTATGGATATTAAGGTGATGGATGTGCGGTTTCGCAAGGTTCCGGAATTATTTATCCTGCTCAAACGAGAGGCTTTACTGGGGGGATCAGCCCTGCTGGCCATGATTGGGCTGAATTTGTTTTTTGTCAACCCCTTCTCTACTCTATTGTTGGTGTCCCCTCTTGTAGCGGGTTGTGGGGTGGCCTACGCCGATGAGGACTATAACCAAGGATTTCACGATCGGCTGTGTAATACAGTGGTGATTCAAACCAAGCGCGGTTTCTCCTTAGATATTCGTCTGCGCCGATGGCTTGCCGAACTGCGCTTTCGTATGCGAAAATAATAAATTGTGTCTTAAATACCGAGAATGGTCAGACTGGAACTATGGCAAGTAAGAAGGGCGTTAGACTAATCATTACCTTAGAGTGTACAGAGTGCCGATCCAATCCCGAAAAGCGATCGCCCGGTGTCTCTCGTTACACTACCATGAAGAACCGTCGCAACACGACCGGACGCATGGAACTGAAGAAGTTTTGCACCCACTGCAATAAACACACGGTTCACAAAGAAATTAAATAGGAGCGATTCTCTAGGATTTTACTATGGCTTACTATCGTAAACGTCTTTCCCCCATTAAACCCGGTGATCCCATTGATTACAAAGATGTGGAACTGCTGCGGAGATTTGTCACGGAACGCGGCAAAATCCTGCCTCGTCGGATCACGAACTTAACCGCCAAACAACAACGGGATTTAACGGCCTCCATTAAACGGGCGCGCTATATGGCTTTAATGCCTTATATTAATACCGAAGGCTAATTTTTGCCATGACTGGAAGCCCAAAAATTCTCTAAAGCCCAAGGCTTAGAGAATTTTTCGTGCGTCTTCCCCCCGAAATTTGTTGTTTACGTTTAACTCACTATGACTCTGTTCAATACGATTCTCGGCGCCATTAATAATCCTCAAGCGATCGCCAGTGCGGCGCAATTGGGGAGCATTGCCAGCACCGTGCAACAACTGAGCGCGACGACAAAAACGAACCCTCAAGCCTTACAAGGTGCGATCGCCATTGTGGGGAAATATGTACGCTCTAGTTTACAGTCCGAGTGTAACAGCAAAGGGGAAGGCGCAGCCCAAGCGATTGTTAACCAGTACAGTGGCACAACGGCGAATAATCAAGTGGTGCAACTGCTCTTAAGTCAGCCCCAGATGCAGCAATTATTACAAGAAGTGGAACAAAAAACAGGCTTAAATGGTGCTACCGTGCAAGCCCTGTTACCCACCCTAATTCCCCTGATTTTACAATTTCTGCAAAGCGGCACTTCCAACGAAAATCCTCAAAGCAGTAACCCAGTGTTGAAAGATTTTCTGGACTCTAACGGAGACGGCACAGTGGATCTTCAGGATGCGTTACAGTTGGCCGCTCGATATTTACGATGAATGTTAATCAGTGGTTGGGTTGCGCTGGCACTCCACCCAACCACTGATTACTGTTCACTGATTACTGTTTACTGACAAAGGTGAGCCGTTCATCCACCACATCGACCAAAATGGTATCACCGGGGTTAAAGTGACCGCGTAGGATTTCCTTGGCAATAGCTGTCTCTAAATAACGCTGCACGGCGCGCTTCAGGGGACGTGCGCCATATACTGGGTCGTAGCCGATTTCTGCTAAGAAATCTAAAGCCACCTCAGTCATCTTTAAGGACAGTTTTTGCTCGGCCAGACGAGTCTCTAAATGGTCAACGTGGAGCTTGACAATCTCCCGCAATTGACTTTTAACCAGACTGCGGAAAATGATCATTTCATCAATGCGGTTGAGAAATTCTGGGCGGAAACTCTCTCGCATAGCATTCATCACCCGCGATCGCATTTCCTCGTATTGACTATCATCTCCCGCCAAATCGAGAATATATTGCGACCCAATATTACTGGTCATAATGATGATGGTATTGCGGAAGTCCACCGTATGACCTTGGGAGTCCGTCAAACGGCCATCATCTAATAACTGCAACATGATGTTAAATACATCAGCATGGGCTTTTTCAATCTCATCAAATAAAATCACCGAGTAAGGACGACGGCGAATCGCTTCGGTGAGTTGTCCCCCCTGTTCATACCCCACATAGCCCGGAGGCGCTCCCACTAAGCGGGAAACGGCGTGTTTTTCCATATATTCGGACATATCAATGCGTACCATTGCCTCCTCGCTATCAAAGAGACTTAAGGCCAAGGTTTTGGCGAGTTCCGTTTTCCCTACCCCCGTCGGACCGAGGAAAATAAAACTAGCAATAGGACGATGGGGATCCGCGAGTCCGGCACGGGAACGCTGGATGGCATCGGCAACGGCCGTTACGGCCTCATCTTGTCCCACCACTCTCTGATGAAGTTCTGCTTCAAGATGTAAGAGTTTCTCCTTCTCGGACTCAACTAATTTACTAATGGGAATGCCCGTCCATTTGGAAATAATTTCCGCGATGTCCGCTTCTACTACTTCCTCCCGTAAGAGAGACTTTCCAGTAGTTTGAAGATTAAGGAGTTTGGCCTCTGTTTCCTTGGCGTGACGTTGTAAATCGGTTAATTTGCCATAGCGTAATTCAGCCGCCCGGTTGAGGTCATAATCCCGTTCGGCTTGTTGAATTTCTAAATTAACCTGATCAATGGTTTCTTTAATGGTGCGGATTTCGTTGATGACTTCTTTTTCCGATTGCCACTGAGCATTTAAACGGGATTGTTCTTCCTTGAGGTTGGCTAATTCCCGTTCTAACACCTCTAAACGTTCCAAAGAAATGGGATCATTTTCTTTTTGTAAGGACAAACGTTCCATTTCAAACTGAAGAATTTTGCGGTCTACTTCGTCTAATTCTTCGGGTTTGGAGGTGATTTCCATTTTCAGTTTAGCGGCCGCTTCATCGACTAAATCAATGGCTTTGTCGGGGAGGAAGCGATCGCTAATATACCGATCCGATAACATGGCGGCCGCCACTAGAGCCGTATCAGCGATTTTAACCCCGTGATGCACCTCATAGCGTTCTTTTAACCCCCGCAAAATGGAGATGGTATCGGCCACATCCGGTTCATCCACTAGAACCTCTTGGAAACGCCGCTCTAGAGCCGCATCTTTTTCAATATACTTGCGGTATTCATCTAAGGTAGTCGCTCCAATACAGCGCAATTCACCCCGAGCTAACATGGGTTTGAGCAGGTTTCCGGCATCCATTGCCCCCTGAGTCGCTCCAGCACCTACGACGGTGTGGATTTCATCAATAAACATGATGATTTGTCCTTCCGACTCCGTAACTTCCTTGAGGACAGCCTTTAAACGTTCCTCAAATTCCCCGCGATATTTAGCCCCGGCGATTAAGGCCCCCATATCTAGGGCAATAACTTTGCGATCGCGCAAAGAGTCCGGCACATCTCGACTGACAATCCGTTGCGCTAATCCCTCGACAATGGCCGTTTTCCCTACCCCCGGTTCCCCAATTAATACCGGGTTATTTTTCGTCCGACGGGAGAGAATTTGAATCGTGCGGCGAATCTCCTCATCTCGACCAATTACCGGGTCTAATTTACCCGCCCGTGCCAAGGTTGTCAATTCCCGTCCATACTTTTCCAGCGCGTCATATTTGCCTTCAGGATTTTGATCAGTGACGGTTTGACTGCCTCGAATACTCATAATGATCTCTAGTAGTTTTTTGCGCGTTAATCCGAATTCTTTAAATAAAGCCGCCCCAAACCGTTCGTCTTGTTCGTAGGCGAGAATTAAATGTTCAATAGAAATAAAATCATCTTTAAACCCTTGACGGTTTTTTTCCGCCTGATCTAGTAGAACATCTAAACTCCGTCCTAAATAGATCGAGTCAGTGGTTTGGGTAATCTTGGGTTGACGACTAATGAATTCTTCTGTGCGATCGCGCAACCGTTGCACACTAATATCCGCCTTATTAAAAATACTCGTCGCCAGTCCTTCCTGTTCCAGCAGCGCCTTCAGCAAGTGTTCACTCTCAATCTGCTGGTTTTTATTCTGTTTCGCAATTTCCGGCGTTTTAACAATCGCTTCCCAAGCTTTCTCCGTGAATTGATTAGGGTTCGTGGGCTGCATAACCTTCTCTCATCCTCCTGCCAAGACCAATATAGTCATTGTAGGCGGTCGTCTGGGCAAGAAAAGCGGGGAAAACACAACCTTTAGGGGTTGGGTTTCCCTCTCAAGAGCAATCCGCAGGGGATGGGGTGTGGGGAAATTGAGAATTGACAACGACTAGGGAACGGCGGGAGTGTCAATGCGCTCACACTGAATCAAAAAAACTCGTTCCACATTCGGCTGATCTCGGGGCGGGAAAGTCCAAGGATAACGCTCTGGGTGAGTGTCCGGCTCTCCCGGTTGACTAACTTTCCCCTGCCATCCATACTCCGCCAGTAGCACCTCCGGTTCATCCCATCCCGACCGGAAATACCCCTGATAGGGCGCATAGTTAACACTCACCTGATTGATTAAATCTAGACCCAAATAGCTTTGACGAGTGGTTAAAGCGGCAATCTGTTTCAGAATAGCGCGCACTTGCTCCTCCTCTAGATACATCAATAGCCCTTCCACTAACCAAACACTGGGAATGGTGGGATTATAACCCTTGGCTTGTAGGGCTTCCCCCCAATGGCTTTGGGTTAAATCCATGCCCAATAAGTGAAGTTCACAAGCGGGAGTTTGGTCTTGCAATTGAGCCGTTTTATAGGCCAAAACCCCTTCGTGATCCAATTCAAAAAGAACCGTATTTTTAGGCCAAGGAAGTCTATAGGCTCGTGTATCTAAGCCCGAGGCTAAAATTACCACTTGAGGAGCGGGGTGTTGGGTAAGAAATTGATCAAAATAGTGGGTACGAATAGCGACATAAGCGAGGTCTTTGGAAGTTAAACGTTCTTGGATAGCCACTAAAGCCTCCTCTCCTGCCAGTTGTTCCGCCAAAAGATCCTGAAAGAGGGGATTCGTTTGTTGTTGTTCCAGAGCGCGAATAGCGGCCATCATACGAGCAGTAAAGGGAACAAAATTCTCAGAGCTTAGAGATGTCATGGTGTTTTTTTAATGGGGTTTGCTGAATAGACATCTCCATTGAAGAACCCCAACTTTGCTACGCAGAAGATGAGGATTCTAATAGCCAATTACTTGACCATTACTCCACTCAAACAAATTTAATTGTAGAGGGTTGCTAGGCTCAACAACTAACGCCGTTGATGTCTCCTGATTTCTCAAATCTGTTGATTCAGATTTAGCCGTAACTTCCCAAGAACAATCACGAATTAGGCTTTTTGAGAGCTATTCGGTTTTAGCTTGAATTAATATGCTTTGTTCATTTTTTGGTTAAACTAGCAATCTCCAACAATATATCATAGGACTCTTATTTGAGCTATGTTTTTTGGTTGGGTCGCAATTCATCCCCAACTCAAGGAAATTGGGGTATTCTTGCTCCCATTTTGATCATTATTCCTGACTCCACCTCGACGCTGATCACTTCAATCCCATATCTTCAAGACTTCTGTTAGGATAAGAAAATGTGTCAACTAACCACTTGTACGCGATAAAACCCCCATGACCGCATCCCGTAAGTATCACATCACTACCTTTGGTTGCCAGATGAATAAGGCCGATTCTGAACGGATGGCAGGTATTCTGGATGAAATGGGCTTGATTTGGGAAGAAGACCCCTATCAAGCCGATGTGATTCTCTATAATACCTGTACCATTCGGGATAATGCTGAACAAAAAGTTTATTCTTACCTCGGTAGACAGGCAAAACGGAAACAAACAGATCCCAACTTGACCCTAATTGTGGCGGGGTGTGTGGCCCAACAGGAGGGGGAACAACTCCTGCGTCGGGTGCCGGAGTTGGATCTGGTCATGGGGCCCCAACACGCCAATCGTTTGGGGGATTTATTGGAACAGGTGCTGGCCGGGAGTCAAGTGGTGGCCACGGAACCGATTCATATTGTGGAAGATATCACGAAACCCCGCCGCGATAGCACGGTGACGGCTTGGGTCAATGTGATTTATGGCTGTAATGAACGTTGTACTTACTGTGTGGTGCCAAATGTGCGGGGGGTGGAACAGTCTCGGACTCCCGAGGCCATTCGTGCAGAGATGGAGGAGTTGGCGGCCCAGGGATTTAAGGAGGTGACGTTACTGGGGCAAAATATTGACGCTTATGGGCGAGATTTGCCGGGAAGTCTGCCCGATGGACGGCATAAACACACCCTGACGGATTTACTCTATTTTGTCCATGATGTGCCGGGGATTGACCGGATTCGCTTTGCGACCAGTCACCCACGCTATTTTACGGAACGTTTGATCCAAGCTTGCCATGAGTTGCCGAAGGTGTGTGAACATTTCCATATCCCGTTCCAGTCGGGGGATAATGAGGTGTTGAAGGCGATGGCGCGGGGCTATACTCAGGAGAAGTATCGCCGCATTATTGATAAAATTCGGGAGTTGATGCCGGATGCTTCGATTAGTGCCGATGCGATTGTGGCGTTTCCGGGGGAGACGGAGGAGCAGTTTGAGAATACGCTCAAGTTGGTGGCAGATATTGGCTTTGATCAGTTGAATACGGCGGCCTATTCTCCCCGTCCGGGGACTCCGGCGGCACTGTGGGAGAATCAGTTAAGTGAGGAGGTGAAGCGCGATCGCCTACAACGTCTCAATCGTTTGGTGGAGGTGAAGGCCGCCGAACGTTCTCAACGCTATGCTGGCCGCCTTGAAGAGGTGTTGGTGGAGGATGTGAATCCCAAGGATCCGAGTCAAGTGATGGGACGGACTAGAGGTAATCGTTTAACGTTTTTTAAGGGGGATTTAGGGGAGTTAAAGGGGAAAACGGTGGCGGTGAAAATTACGGAAGTCCGGGCGTTTAGTTTGACGGGAGAACCTTTGTTAGATCGGGTTTTAGTGGCGAATTAGGGAATCGGGGGCATTAAAAATCGACAATTACTCCCAACTCCCGACCTTTTTCAGCAAGCCCTAGGGCTTGCTGTTGGCGTTAACCTAACTGAGGAAATAAGGGAACAGGAAAATACTGACTTTTATTTCCCTTTGGGTGGGGCATTCCCACGACCACCACCCGAGGGTTTTCCGGTGGTACTAGGCCAGTTTCCACCGGGAAAACCAGTCGAAGGACGGCCTTGACCGCCATTATTACCACTTTTGCTCATAGTTTTTATCCTTTTAACGTTCTACAGGATCTCTTTACTGGCCCCTAGACAGTCTATCGGGAAGATTTTCTCCAGAAAAAGGGCTGAAGTCTCGTATTACGTTAAAGCTATATTCAGCAAGCTCCACTTAACCAGTTCAAAATGGCTTGGGCCACTTTTTGAGGCTGTTCTAAGTGGGGAACATGACCACATTGATCAATCCAAATTAATTGATTATTGGGTAGTTTTTGGGCAAAAATGGGCGCGTCTTTTGTGCCTAAGATTTGGTCATTTTTTCCCCAAATAATTAGGGCTTGTTGTTGAATTTGGGGCAAAAACTTGACAAAAGAGCCATAACCCCCACTCTTGGTAAAGGAGATGAGGGCTTCACTCCAACGGGGACAGGCTAAATGTAAGGCGGCGCAGAGGTTGGCATCGGGGGTGACAAAACGGGGATCATAGTAGGCTTTACGGCTGATGCTTTCTCGGACTTTGGGGCTGCGCAAAAAGTCTGTCGCCCAACGCTCTAAGGGGGGGAAAAGAAATTTCCCCATGATGGGGCGTTTGGCGAGGCCTGCACTATCGAGGAGGATCAGTTTTTCTACGGCTTGGGGGTAGGTGAGGGCAAAGTCAAGGGCAGTGGCTCCCCCCATTGATGCTCCCCCTAGAATCATGGGGCGCTGAATGCAGGTTTTCCAGAAGTGGTAAAGGTGGATTTTTAAGGCTTCGGTGTCGATGGGGAGTTCTGGGGGGCGATCGCAAAATCCAAAGCCTAAAAGATCCACGGTCCAAGTTTCCTGCTGGGGGGCAAGGTAAGGCAGGAGGCGACGAAACTCTAACAGGGAACTATCAAACCCCTGTAGGAGGAGGAGGGGGGTGTTAGATTGACCTTGTTGGGTGTAACAGGTGCCAATGGGCGCGTCACACAAGGGGGTTTTTAGGGCGATGCGCTGGATTTGTTGCGCCATCTGGATGGAAGTCTCTTCCGTGAGTTGAATGACTTCTGGGGGCAAAAAACTAGGGAAGGAGGAAAGAGAAACAGGCGATCGCATTTGGATTTCAATTCACAAGGTTTAGCAAATTCCCGACAGTCCCACAATTCAAGCACAAATTAGAATCGTAATTGAATCACGGTAGGCAGAATTACCCTAAGAATACCATGAGGTGAGTTGTACCTTTGACAGGTTAAGCGGGTGTACATTTACAGTGAAAAGTAATCAGTAATCAGTTCCCCCCTTGGGGTTCATTCTGCGAGCAGGGGAACCGATTCCCTTGACTCGGGAGATACCGTTAACATCTGTTTGACTAAATTACAAAAATGTTGAATGGGGGGAATCTCAAGGCGATCGCGAGTTGTCACTAAAACCACTTGACGAGTCAGGGGAGGACAGGCCACTAAGACCGAAGAATTGCCAAGGGAACGCACCGCCAAGGAGGGATCTTGCTTAGATTCCTGTAAGGCCGACTGTGGCAATAAAGCAATCATTTTCCCCTGTCGTACTACCCCCCGAAAAGCATCGAGGGTATTTAATTCCATGGCTGCTTGTAGGGTCGCTCCTAATTTATTAAAGCGCTCTTGAACTAAACGCTGCATCCCATAGCCATCTTTAAACACCACTTGGGGATAATGAACTAATTCCGACCAAGGCACCTCACTATAGGCGGCGAGGGGGTGTCCGGCTGCCATTAACACTTCTACCGGTTCTTCGTAGAGGGGAGCTACCATGATTTCCGGGGATGTGGTTAACAGGGGATTGTTCATGACAATGGCTACATCCACCAAACTATCTCGCAGGACTTTGATAGCGCGATCGCTCCCCAATGCCGTTACCCGTAACTGCACTTGGGGATACTGCCGACAAAACTCCAATAAAACCGGAGGCAAATGATAGGCACAGACCGAATGAATCGCCGCCACACAAAGTTCCGGCTGTTTCCCCTCCCTTAACTCTGTTAACTCCCCCAGCGCATTTTCCCATTCCTGACAAATGCGTTTTGCTCGGGGAAATAACTGCTCCCCAGCTAACGTTAACTTAGTTTGACTCGTTCGGTGTAACAGCGCTAAACCTAACTCCGACTCTAACGCCTGAATTTGTCGGCTAATGGTGGACTGAGTAATCCCACACAGTCGGGCCGCTTGTCCAAAACTTCCCTGCTGTGCCACGGCTAAAAATGCCTGCAACTGCTCAATGCGCATAGTATAGGTGATTCGGCAACGTGAACCCGGCAAATCTTCTAAAATCTGCCCGATAATCCTAGAATACTCGATTCTGTTCCCGAGAATCGTTCTGTCTGAACACTTAATAAAATCTCAATTGAATCTTTAATAATGGGGTGAATGTTAATCGAAAGGTTAAAAAAATGGGTGTTTTTTGACTTTTATCCCACAGTAGATTACAATGGCGTTAAGCATCAATTGCCCTAAACAGGCTCATGTAAATTGAGACAACCTCAGCTTTCTCGTCATAACTTTTAGCCTGATATTTGTTAGCCTGATATTTTTTACCGTTATGGGTTTGGCGGTTGATTTAGCTGTTTATCCCTTGCCTAAGATTGCCTGTTCATGCAATGGTATCTAGGGCAGTTCAATCAAATGCAATCCTAAGCTGATTGAGTTGGGTTTAGTGTAGATTTAGCTGGCACTAGGTTCAATTGGCTTTGCGCTGAATTGACGAGTGATTGCCGCTCAAAAAACTTTGATGATCTCTGCTCACAGAGATGATTGCTTGCTGTTTTCTAAATCTAGTCTCCCGAACGAATTATGTTTGAACGAATGATCCTCGCCATAATGACAACCCTACTGCTGTATATCTTTGTCCAAGCCAACCCCGATTATACAAGCAACTCTCAATCCCATTCCCGAAACGAGTATTTCAGGAATAAAAAAGTGATGTTTTGGGACAGTTGAACCCTTAAAATAAAAACAAGCGAATTCTAACTGAATCTGATTAATCGTCATTCCTATGGGCTTAAGTCAACAACTCTGGCAATTAAACCATCATTATCAAGAAGCTTGTTTACATCATCCCTTTGTTCGGGGAATTTATGAGGGTACCCTACCCCCAGAAAAATTTGCCTTTTATGTAGGTCAAGATGCCTTTTTCTTAGAAGCTTTTGCCCGCGCTTATAGTATCGCAGCCGCCAAAGCCCCAGATCAAGAAGGTTTCACCCAACTTTATCATCTAGCCGGAGGGGTGTTAGAGGAGTTAAAACTCCATCAACAGTATGCTAGTCAGTGGGGGGTGAATTTAACAACGATTCGTCCTAGTCCAGCCACTCGCCAATATACGGACTTTTTATTAGCCACCGCTTGGGGAAACACCGTCGGCCTCACAACTGTGGCGATGACCCCTTGTATGCGTCTATATGCTTATATTGGGCAACAACTCGCCCGAGGGGGGATTCCCGAGCATCAGTATGGGGCATGGGTGCGCACCTATAGCAGTCCAGAATTTGAGGAGTTGGCCCAAACCTTGGAAGGTTTAGTCAACCGTTATGCTACGGACACCCCAGAAACCCAAGGGACTTATGAATATGCGTTAATTTGTGAAGAACGCTTTTTTCAAGCTGCTTTTGAGTGGAATTCTCCGAATGCGTCTCCCTGAAGAACCGGAACGTCCTTTTACGATTAATCTGATCCCGATGATTGATGTCATTTTCGGGATTTTAGCTTTTTTTGTCTTGGCCTCGCTGTATCTCACCCGATGGGAAAGTTTTCCGGTGAACTTACCGAGTGCTACGACGGGAAATCAGACCAGTGAGGAGGTGATCCTGTTAACGATTGGGGCTGATGGGAGAATGGCACTCAATGGTCAAGGGGTGACATTAGGGGAAATTCAGGCAAAGGTAGCCACCTTGGGGGGGGAAAGGGTGGTGTTAATTCAAGGGGATGAGTTAGTGCCTCATGGATTTGTGGTGCGGGTGATGGATGAGTTACGACAGGTGCCGGGGGTGCGTTTGGCGATCGCCGTTCAACCGGAGAATGGAAACCAATAAAAAAATCCCAGCCTTGAGACTGAGACTGAGAAGTGCCTTAATGAGTCAATGAGTCAATTTAGGTCAATTTAGGTAAATTTGAAAACGTTACGGGTTTAGTAAGTGACTCCACGATATTTGCGCAATCCCAAGTGGGAAGAGGGGGTCATCTGTACGGAGCGATGGAGATAATAGCGATTCCCTAAGAAACTGGCGACGGTATCGGTTTCGACGGTTTCAACGGTTTGACGTTGGGATTGATAACGAGTGCCTAGGAAGGATAAGTGCATCTTGGTGTCCTGTTTGTCTGAGTGAATATACTATGATGATCTCTGGTTTTTGGGGCTTCTGCATTGATCTTAATCAGAAGATCCGGGCGAATTTAACACATTTTCTAGGTGATAGGATGGGGTAGATAAGGGTGAGGAGAGAAGGAATTGGCGAGGATAGAGATCACCCTGTTTGACCCCATATCTGCTATCACGGGATTTTAGCCAAGGGGGATGAGGTAAGGGTCTAGATTAATAAGTAATTATACTTTAAATAATAGTTCTTATGTTTGATCAGTTACAGGAAGTTCTCAAGCAAGGGGAAAAATCGGCGCAATACTCCCCGCTTTTGGCACGTTTTATCGGGGGAGTAACAGCAACGGTTTTGTTGGATTATATATTGAGTCATCAGGAGGCTGGAATTGCCCCTAATTGGCTCAAATTAAGCCCCAAACAGCTAGAAGAAGTAACAGGACTCTCGGCCGAAGAACAGAAGGCGGCACGGGATTTATTGCGTCGTCGAGGTTTTTTAAGGGAACAGTGGGTGGGACAACCAGAAACACCCCTTGCAGTACAAGTGGATGGGGCTGAACTGTTAGGTAAGTTGGAAAAGATGAAACTTTTTTTTCCGCTTTCTGGGTCTGAACAATCTATTCCTTCTCTCTTGCCAGAGCAGAATCAGACTAAACCTGAAAATAATCCGGTTGAACAGACTCTAACTCAGAATATAAAATTAACACAAATTGAAGCAGTTTCTTCTGCTACCATTGACCCTTATTTTAACTCAAGGCGAAACTATAATATGATAGGAGTGAGTCCTCATTATCAATTTGCTGGGCCTTGGGAATCCCAAGAAGAATTTGAGGAATTTCAATGGGCTTTATTAGAGTATTTTATTCAAAAAGGGGCAGAAAATCCGTCTGGTTTTGTCTTTAAAATTATTGATAGCATTACGAAGGGATTGGTTTCCCCTTTTTGGGAAGAATTTAAACGGGGGGAACCATTAGGAGCGAGTCAAAAGATCCAACGGGATTGGGAAATTGCGCCCGGTGTACCTTATCCGGCCTTTGAGGAAGAACGGATTCAGTATTATTTGCAGAAAAAAGAACCTCTAGAAATGGCCGTCGCGAAAGCGCGGAAAGAATTGCGTGATCCTCGCTTGGCACAAGACTTGTGGGATGGTTTTTTGCGGAAATGCGATCGCCTGGCCGACGAAGGACTAAAAGCACAAAAGTTAGGCGTTAAAACCCCCTACCTGCCCTCTGCTTTTACCGAAAAAAAAGCCGTGACTAAAGAAAGTGTCATGGCAAAATTAGCCCAGTTACACAATCAAGTTAACCTCCCCCCTTCCCTAGAGCAAAATAAAGCCCCTAAAAATGATACCAGTCCTCCCCCCTCCCTAGAAAGTTTACAAAAAGCCTATGAAAATCCATTAGGTCGAAACATTGTAGAACAACAGTTACAAAAGCATCCCGAATGGGGGTATAAAATTCTAGAGGGGCAAATCGTGGATAGTTTACCGTTTTAATATTCCCTTCTCCCTTACCAAGGACTCCCCACCATCATAAACCCACTCCAATAGTAAGGATGGCGCAAATCCAAATTGTCTAACTGCGCCAACTCCGGAGGCAAATCAAAACGCTGTCCATTCATCACCAACTGCCCCCCGTCCAAACGTGCATCCCCCCGCACCATCGCCAACTGCGCCCGACGCAATGCCTCCGCCTTAGTCGTCACATCCTGTTCCCCTAAATGTTGGTAGAATCCATTCATCAAAGCTAAGGTTCCCACATCACTCACAGACCAAAGACTCGCCAGAGACGATTTAACCCCCGCTTGAATCGACAACCCCGCAAACCCTAGTTCAACATTAGCATCACCAACCGCCGTCTGGCAGGCACTCAATACTAACAATTCTACTTGGGGGGATTTATACCAACCCAATTGACGTAAATCATTGATTTGTAATAGACGATCCCACAGTTGAATGTAGGAGTTGCTGGAATCTCCAGGTTCAAAAGTTGCGTGAGTTGCCAAATGAACAATATCATAGACTTGTTTGTGGCTTAGTTCTTTCAAATGCTCAAAGGTGACAGATTCATTCAGAAACCCATCCCCCTGCCATATTGTATTAGCAATTGTTTGAACCTCAACAGAGACAGCTGGCAAAGGAGATTGATTTTTAAACTCCGACATCCCCATGGCTAAAACTTCACTTCCTTTTAGAGATTGGTAGCGAGTGTTAGTTAAACTAATACTAGGAACTTGACCCAAGCTATATTTCTCAATGATAAATTGTTCTCCGTCATGCAAAGCTGCGAAAGGAATAGTGCGTAGTCCTCGGTCTAAACTCAACACAAGAGTATCGATATTGAGTGCTTCCAATTCAGATTCGAGAGGTTCAATCAGCCAACTATACAATTTTTGAGCAGAAGGGAGATAGCCGAGGGTTTTACGACGACTACTGACAATTCTGGAAAAAGTTTGAATCGTTTTTTGGAGGTTTTCTGCACTAGCTTCAGGAAGGGTTTTGTGGATGAGGTTTTCTTCAGGTGTCACCATCACTAATTCCAATTGTTCAGGGAAAGACATCACATAGATCATCACTGGATTAGTTCCCGTTTGTTCACGAATATTTTTTAAAGTTAAACGGATATTTTCAACGGCTTCATCCTCATTCTGGCTGGCTGAAATTTCTGAAGATTCAGTATCAGGAATTTCGCCAAATTTTTGGGTATATTCTGCCGTAAATAAATTTTCAATTTGAGTGACAATGAGCGGTAGATTATCTTGGGTGAAAGTCTTTTGCAAGTCAGAACGAAGGTCTTCTAGGGAGGAAGTCATGGAGTTAGAAGCAACGGAGAGAACCGATGATTCGGAGACTTGGGAAAGAATTGGTATGTCAAAAGGTTCTATAATTAAAGGCTTGGGGTCGTCGGGAAATTGTAAGATTTGACTACCATCCAGGCGTGGTTTTGCGATCGCACCCACTTGATTAGCAGTAATCTGCACAAGAATATCCTTCAGATTAGGAATGTCAGGAATTGAGATAGCAACACCTGTTGCTGTTTGGAGGGGGACCTTCGGGGGATCCACAGAAATAATTTGCATTGCCCCTTGACTATAGGTATGAAGATATTCTTGCCAAGGTTGAATACTTTCATGGGGGGCAAGTCCCGTAATTAACGTGGAAGCTGTCCCATTCACACTCGCATCCCCGACAACGAAGGGAATCACCCCTTGGCCCCCATGGCGGATCGTAATCGTCCCTCCTGCGGTATTTCCCACGGTTGCGATACTCGCTTCAAGGCCTGCAACAGTAAAAGAATCTGTAATACGAATCAATCCGGGCGTAGTTAAGTTGACATTGCCTCCCTGCCGTTGCAGAGATAGGGTACTAATATTGGTGGCCGTGATTCCTTCTGCGGCAATGAGGGTGACTGCACCCCCATCTCCTGCACCCCCATTGGTATTCAGGGCTTGTGTTGTAATGGCACCTTGACGACTATGCAGGAAAATCTCTCCTCCCGTCCCTGTTCCATTGGCAGTCAAAATATTACGAGTGGTAATATCGCCATCAGCAATGAGGTTAACCTGACCGCCATTCGTGGCGTTGATTGTATTGTTAATAACAATGCCGCCGTGATCCGGTCCATTGTTTTCAACTTGGATTGTACCAGAGGAGGTGAGATTACTTAAGGTAATCTCACCACTGTTGTTATGAGTTAAACCCTCTCCCGTATTGAGGAGGATGTTTAAATTGCCTGTTCCGGTGTTGAGTGTCACTCCAGAAGTCATGGTAATCACAGCATTTCCGGGGTCACGGAAGGCACTGATGGCACCGTTGGCGGTGGTTTCGTTGGTTATGAGGTTGAGGGTGCCGTTATCGGTGGTGATATCAGCGTTGATGAGGATACTGCGTCCCGCTTGTAACGTGAGATTCCCACCGTTTCCAGTCGGGTTATTCGTCACAATGGCACTGTTGATGGTGATATCATTGTTGGCCTGTAGAATGACATGGGTTCCTGTGTTAGTGATCTGGGTAATAGTATTGGTTTGTAGGGTGATGGAGTCGGACGGGATATTGTTAAAGAGATTATCACTGAAATTGCCGAAGGTGGGCTGGAATACATAAGCTTGCCCCACATAATCGACTCCCCCAAAGGTGTTCCGAGGAACCCCAATCAGGAGGTCATCCCGTACTACTGCTACTGACGTGCCGAAACGGGTATCCAATGAAGGGTTGGGATTGTTGAAGGTCTGGAGTAACTGCCCACTGCTGTTGAATAAATAGGCTTGTCCCGCACGATTGATTCCTCCATAAGTATTGTAAGGAGCCCCAATCAGAATGTCACTCCCTACTGCTGCCACTGAATAGCCGAAAATGCCATCCCCTATAGGGTTGGGATTGTCGAAGGTCTGGAGTAACTGCCCACTGCTGTTGAATAAATAGACCTGTCCCGCTTTGTCGATTCCCCCAGAGGTGTTCCAAGGAGCCCCAATTAGGAGATCACTCCCTACTGCTGCTCCTGAAAAGCCGAAATAGCCCCCCTTGAAAGGGTTGGGATTGTCGAAGGTCTGGAGTAACTGCCCACTGCTGTTGAATAAATAGGCTTGTCCCGCTTTGTTGAATCCGCCAGAGGTGTTCCCAGAAGCCCCAATCAGGAGGTCATTCCCTACTGCTGTTACTGAATCGCCGAAAATGCCATCCCCTACAGGGTTGGGATTGTTGAGGGTCTGGAGTAACTCCCCACTGCTGTTAAATAAATAGGCTTGTCCCACACGATTGATTCCTCCATAAGTATTGTAAGGAGCCCCAATCAGGAGGTCATTCCCTACTACTTCCACTGAATCGCCGAAATCACCACCATCTACAGGGTTGGGATTGTCGAAGGTCTGGAGTAATTGCCCACTGCTGTTGAATAAATAGGCTTGTCCCGCTTTGTTGATTCCCCCAGAGGTGTTATAGGAAGCCCCAAAGAGGATTTCACTTCCTGCTACTGCTACTGACCCGAAATCACCACCATCTACAGGGTTGGGATTGTCGAAGGTCTGGAGTAACTCCCCACTGCTGTTGAATAAATAGGCTTGTCCCGCTTTGTTGATGCCCCCAGAGGTGTTCCGAGGAGCCCCAACGAGGAGATCACTCCCTAGGGCTGCTACTGACCAGCCAAAATAGCCCCCATTGACAGGGTTGGGATTGAATAAAGTCACTAAAGGAGCGGTTGCATCACTAATGGTTATGTTCTTAGGATCGAGCAACAAGGTTCCAGAATTCCCCAAGGTAGCCCCTGCGTCCACATCTCCCAAAAACAGGAGCAATTCCTTCCCAGAAACTTCCACAAATCCCCCGTCTCCTCCCCATTCCCCGCCTCTGGCCTTGATTTCTCCTGAAAAACGGGTCAATTCATCAGACCAGACAATCACTTGTCCCCCGTCTCCGGTTGCGGTAGCACTAGCATCTATACTGGAATTTTCTGTAATCAGGGTTTGGGAGGCATTGGGGATGGCTCCACCGCCTTGATAGTCTCCCCCGATGCGTACTGTTCCCCCTCCGTTTACTCCAGAGGCATCTAAACTGGCATCTAATAATCCCACTTGATTACCCACAATGGTGATGGCTCCTCCTTTTCCATCTTGCAGGGTGGGGGATGAATTGGAGACATCTAGGGAACCGGAGACTATGGCGGTCTGTGCATCATCGGGAATGACGATTCCTGTTGTTTGCTCTTGAATGATACCTTGAGCATCGACGATGAGTCCGGTTTCTGCTGCTGTTCCGGTGAGTAAGGCGGGTAAATCCTGGGCGGTAAAGGGGAGGATTTGCCCGTTGGTATCTCTGGGGGGTTCGATTTCGAGGTTTAAGAGGTGTCCTGTTTGTTCAATTCGGACTAAACTACTGCCTGGAACCGCAGAAACTGTGATATTTCCGGCGGGGGCTTCTAGGGTGCCTATATTGACAATGGTTCCTCCTATTAGGGTGAGGTTTTGTCCGGCAGTAACGGCTAAATGACCTGTGTTGACGATGGGGGCTGCTTGGGAGAGGTCAAAGGCAAATTCAGAGGGGTTGCCGAGGAGTTGGCTATAATCGTTGTTGCCTGAAGCGTTGAACCAATGACCGTTAAAGCCTATGGCTGTGGCGGTGGTGGCGAAGAAGTCTCCGGGGACGTTGAGTTGGGCATTTTGTCCAAAAATAATGCCTGCGGGGTTCATGAGGTAGAGGTTGGAGTTGCCGCCACTGACTTGAATGAGGCCGTTGATGAGGGAGGGATTATTGCCTGTGACTCGTCCTAGGATGTTCTGAATTTGAGGATTGCTGAGAAAGTTGGCAATTTGGTTGCTATGGAGTCCAAATTGTTCAAAGCTGTGGAAGAGATTCGTGCCGTCTCCTGAGAGGGTCCCGCCTGTGATGTTGATTTGCTGACCGTTGGGGGTGATGATTGTGCCTGTGCTGTCGTTGGCGGGGGTGATTTGACCTTGGGCAGGATTCAGGCTAAGGTAAGCAGTGATTAGGGGGAGAATGAAAAGAAAACAGAACAGAGGAACTGAGTAAGATGCCATCGTTGACTCCTCTCTGGGGTAAGTTCAGTGAATATACTGAAAGCAGCACTCAGAGGTTGAATGAGTGAAAAGCGGCAAATTCCCTGGATTTTTGGTGTCATGTCATGAAATATCATTGGGAATTATTTTCAATTTTAAGGGTTGCTGTTCAGTATAAATACTTATCTTTACTTAAATTAACAATTATTTAAGTTGATAGTAATCCTATATAGGGCTTGCGGAATAACTCTACTCGTGGGGCTAGGGAACAGGGAACAGGGGGAGTCAAAAAAAGGCAAGCCTTTTTGATTATTTATCCCTAAAACCTTACAATTTCTCGCTCTTAAAATAGCCCAAAGCCCTATTAACATTGCTTAGAGAGATATTCAGCAGACCCTACAGAAAAAAGAACCTCTAGAAATGGCCGTCGCGAAAGCGCGGAAAGAATTGCGTGATCCTCGCTTGGCACAAGACTTGTGGGATGGTTTTTTGCGGAAATGCGATCGCCTGGCCGACGAAGGACTAAAAGCACAAAAGTTAGGCGTTAAAACCCCCTACCTGCCCTCTGCTTTTACCGAAAAAAAAGCCGTGACTAAAGAAAGTGTCATGGCAAAATTAGCCCAGTTACACAATCAAGTTAACCTCCCCCCTTCCCTAGAGCAAAATAAAAGCCCTAAAAATGATACCAGTCCTCCTCCCTCCCTAGAAAGTTTACAAAAAGCCTATGAAAATCCATTAGGTCGAAACATTGTAGAACAACAGTTACAAAAGCATCCCGAATGGATTTGAACTTAGGACGCTGGCGAATGCCTTGGAAAAAGGAATTATACCCTCAGACTCCCCCGATTGGTTGTATATTAAGTTGGGCAAATTGCCCACTCGTTAGCTAACAGAAGAGATCATGAACAGAATTTCCGCGCTGGGTTTAGATGTTGGTAAACGGCGCATTGGTGTTGCTGGATGTGATGGACTGGGGTTAATTGCCACCGGACTGGAAACTATTGAACGGCGAAGTTTTGCGGAAGATGTGGCGCGCTTTCAAGCCATTGTACAAGAACGTCAAGTTCAGGTGTTAGTGGTGGGTTTGCCCTACAATAAAGAAGGCAATATTGGCTTTCAGGCCAAGCACATCCAAAAATATGCCCGGCGCTTAGGAGATGCTTTACAACTGCCCCTGGAGTTTGTGGATGAGCGTTTAACGTCCTATGAGGCAGAGGAAATGATGAAAGCCCAAAATCTCTCCCCCAGATATAATAAGGGCTTAGTAGACCGTAAAGCGGCGGCAATTATTCTCCAACAGTGGTTAGATTGTCGCCGCTAGTTGGAGACGGAAGAAACCCGGTTTCTAGGACAAGATGTTACGGTTTTGCTGATCATGCTCAGAAACCCGGTTTCCGGCACAAGTTTAAGGTCGCCAAGGATACTGGCGAAAGTCGGGGGAGCGTTTTTCTAAAAAGGCCTGTTTGCCTTCGCTACCTTCTTCGGTCATGTAATACAAAAGTGTGGCGTTACCTGCTAACTCTTGTAGTCCGGCCTGACCATCACAATCAGCATTAAAGGCAGCTTTTAGGCAACGAATGGCGATGGGGCTTTTCGTTAAGATTTCTTGGGCCCACTGGATTCCCTCGGCTTCGAGTTGCTCGACGGGGACAACGGTATTCACTAAGCCCATTTCTAGGGCTTGTTGGGCGTTGTACTGGCGACAGAGAAACCAAATTTCTCGGGCTTTTTTTTGCCCCACAATACGGGCTAGGTAGGATGCGCCAAATCCTCCGTCGAAACTGCCAACTTTGGGGCCGGTTTGCCCAAAAATGGCGTTGTCGGCGGCAATGGTTAAATCACAGAGTAGGTGCAAGACGTGACCCCCCCCAATGGCATAGCCTGCAACGAGGGCGATGACGACTTTGGGTAGGGAGCGAATTAAGCGTTGTAGGTCAAGGACGTTTAGGCGGGGGACTCCTTGATCATCTATATATCCGGCTTCTCCTCGGATGCTTTGATCTCCCCCGGAACAAAAGGCATATTTCCCATCGGTATGGGGGCCGGCTCCGGTTAATAACACAACACCAATTTCAGGATCTTCACGGACATCACAAAACGCATCATAAAGCTCAAAAACCGTCTTTGGTCGGAACGCATTGCGTTTGTGGGGACGATTAATTGTAATTTTGGCGATGCCGTCGGTTTTGTGATACAAGATGTCGCTGTAATTTTTGGCAACTTGCCAGTCTATTTGCATCGATCGATCACTCAAGTTTTTTCGGGACAATGTTACTATACCAGTCCGATTTGAGTTATGGCTCAATGGGTAAGGTTTCAGTCTGTTGGGCAGGGGTAAGGGGGACGGGATGTGGCTGGTATGTCTATTTTTTGCTTTGAAAATGTTAAGAAAAAATAAAGATTTGTCGAAAATAATTTCGGACTGGCTCAATTTTGGTTATAAGATTAGCCAAGTGCCTAGAATTATTGTTATAGTAAGACGGGATCAATTAAATCCGGCTGGTTTTGCAAACTCACACATTTTTAAAATAATCTTAATATTTTGCAAAAGTGGCGACCATCCTATTAAAAATCCGGCTAAAAACAGGGGGAATCCTGTTTTTAATCGGCGATAAACACAGCATTTTATAAACAAGTTTTGAGGTGATGTTATGACTGGTGGCGTTATGACTGGTGATGTTATGACTGATGGTGTTATGACTGATGGTGTTATGACTAAGGTAGAAACAATCCGGTGTCCGAACTGTGGGAAGCCCGCAGAACGGCATTATTTACTCAGGCAGGGTTTAGGGCCGACTCAATTAGTGCAGACTCAATGTGCGGCTTGTGATTATTTATTGATTAGTTGCTCGGAAACGGGGCGGGTGTTGGAAGCCTATGCGCCGGGGATTGCAGCGCATAATATCTAGAATTTGAGGTGTTCATCTACGGCACTAAACATAAAGAGTGAGAGTTAACCCTTGATTAAAGTTAAGGGTTGTCGAACGCGACGGGTTTTAACCCGTCGTTATTATATTTTCTCTTTTGATTCTCAATGGATTTTTTAACGGTTTCAGGGCTGGCCTTGCCGGGAGTGGCACAAAAATAGCTGGGAGTCTATCAAGTCGGAAGTTTTAACAACGATTCATCTCCATGCTCACTCAATCGGGAGAGTGCAGGTGTTCTCACGGGTTGAGGTAAGAGATGGGGATTGGAGGTGGTTGTGTGTGAGGGGAAAATGGGGAATCCTTGAGGGTTTTATAAAATTTTTGCTAAGGTATTTCTTTTTTAGTACTAGAGTTCTAAAATGGTATGGAGAGCAGTTGATCTAAAAAAGGCTCTCGGTATTTCTTTCAATGTACTATGATTTAACGAAAAATTATGGAACCTTTGACAAAACCGCAACGAGAACTGTATGAGTGGTTGGTGGAGTATATTCACAATGCCCAACACGCGCCTTCGATTCGTCAGATGATGCGGGCGATGAATTTGCGATCGCCTGCTCCGGTGCAAAGTCGTTTAGAACGGCTGCGTTCTAAGGGGTATATTGATTGGACGGAGGGGAAGGCGCGCACGATTCGCATTCTGTATCCACCCCAAAATCAGGGTTTATCGATTTTAGGGGCGATCGCGGCTGGGGGATTGGTGGAACCGTTTACGGATATGGAAGAACAGTTAGATTTGGCGTTTCTTTTCCGTCAATCTAATTGTTTTGCGCTACGGGTAACGGGAGACAGCATGATTGAAGACATGATTCAAGAGGGGGATCTCGTGGTCATGAAAAAACCCCTAGCTGATGAATTGCCGAAAAATGGGACGATTGTGGCCGCTCGGGTGGATGGCTACGGCACGACACTGAAACGCTTCTATCTAGATGGGGAAAAAGTTACCCTCCAGCCTGCTAATCCGAAGTATCCTCCTATTACGTTGAATCTCTCGAATATCCAAATTCAGGGGGTGTTAGTGGGGGTATGGCGGGATTGTAATTCTGGGTTACAGGTGAAGATGCAGGCTAGAACTGAGGCGGCGACGCTTTAAGGGTTGGCTTGGATAAAATTATCAATTATCAATTGTTCGGTTTAGCAAGGCAAGGTTTTTGAAAAATGCGATCGCTATACTGACTAGATTGAGCGAGATACATTCCCAGTAGTACAGTCCCAAAGGCAATGGCGTTGATTAAGTTTAAACCCTCAGCAAACAACATCCAAGCAATCAATCCGGCAAATACGGGGTCTAACAGCAGGAAAATTCCCACTAAGCTAGAGGGTAGATGTTTGAGGCTGTAAGCTTGCAAACCTTGACCAATGACTTGGCAGACTAAGGCTAAAGCCGCGACAGACAGCCATCCCGATAGGGTAATCGGAAAGAGGCGTTGTTCCGTCATTAAGACTACAGGCCAGGATAGAATCGCCCCCACCCCACAACACCAAAGGAGGATAATCAGGGCGGGAAATTTGGCGCGTAGTTTCTCAATCAGCATCAAGTTAGCGGCCGAAAGGATAGCGGATAAGAAGGCCGCGAGATCCCCGTTGAAGTGTCCAGCACCAATTTCAAAGTCTCCAATTCCCAAGGCGATTGCCCCAATCATAGCCACCCCTAAACCCACCAGAAACCGCCGATCAAAGGATTCACGCCAAATTAGCCAAGCGCCTAGGGTGGTGAAGAGGGGGGTGAGGTTGTGTAGTACAGTTGAATTAGCTACCCCTGTGAGGGTGAGGGACCAGGCCCAAAAGCCGAGACAAGCCCAAAATAGAACGGCGGCACTGATTAATAAAAGGCGATCGCGTCCGGTGATCATTTGAGGCTGACGTGGTTTCACCCCCTGCACCGCGTAAATGATGGCTAAGATGACAAAAGCGATCCAAAACCGATTAAAAATAGTGGAGAACGGGCCTAATTCTCGTTCACTCAGTCGAATCAAAATCGAAGCGAAAGATAAAGTCGCGATCGCCAAAAACACTGCCACCAGTGCCGACACCATCGGACTCACCCTCGGCCATTGAAGGGAAGGGGAAGAAAGGGTTAAAGTTTGAGCCATATTTAGAGCAGCGAAGTAAACACAAGCCTGACCATTCAAGGCGAACCAGCATGAGACACCCCCGACTGACAAAATTCCGCCCCACCCCTCGGAAGCAGAAAGATCCGTGTTTCTTCTGATATTAAGACCACCTCAAACCAAACATTATTGTTCGCTTCCTCGTGATCTTGATACCCCATCCGGCTAATCCTTAGTGTTTTTGTTCACAGCGCCGAAACACTCCAACAAAACCACTCCTACGGTTTCCCGTGATGAGAGATTCCACCCCCATCACCACTGTTGCGAAGAACCTTGTCTCTAGGTATTTGAGCATATATACTCATGCTTTCTTGATCTTAAGGGGTGTACCCCAGCTTTGGACAGACCTTTACAATTTGTTACCCTTTGCCCTACTCAAATTCCAGAGGCCACAATTCTGCAAAACGAGACATCAGGCGATCGCATATCCCCATTAGGCAACAAAAAACCCGCCCCCGAAGCCGTCACCCGTCCCAATCCTCGCCCCCTCACCCAATTTCCCAACTGTCGCACAAACTCCGCCGCCACCTCATCCGACTCAAACCCCGAAGGACTCATGACAACAACTTCCCCCCCAATCAACCCCATCCGATAATCCGGACAAAACGATTGCATCCTTTGCAACTGTTCCAAAGTCAGTGACATAGCCCCCAACTCACTTTCTTTCCCAACTTACCCCCCCTCATTTTACCACTGGAAAACCCATCTTCCACCCCCTGTTATAATAAATTGACCGTCGAAATACAAACCTAAATGAGCGCCATTCAACTCCAACTAATCCCCCACAAAACCCAGTGTGGTCACCCCTACCAACACCTCCATATTCACATCACAAACCCCAACGGAATCATCATCCCCAGCGACATCCAAGGTCTAGAACTCCCCCGTAAAATCGACTACTCCCAAGGCATAGTAATCGAAGGAAAAGGCCCCATTTGGCTCTATGGCTACCTCGTCCATGAGTGCCATCCCGCCGCTTGGGTCGGTTGTTACGACACCCGTCTAGGCGCCATCGTCGTCGCCACCCACACCCCAGACATCAACATCAGCCAAATCTTCAAAATCGACCTACCCGATGCAACTTTCCAAAAATAGAGAGAAACCCCTTCATGGTTAACCTCCCAACCCCCAACCCACCCCCATTGAACTCCAATTCACCACCCTCCAAGGAGCCACCCACTAAACCCATCAAACCCCACTCATCAAAATTCTAGAATACCCCCTCCAATACCACCACCTAAACACCCTCACCCTCCTCCCCCAACTCGACCAGTCGTGACCCAGAACAGATTCAAAACTGGCTAAACTTGTGTCACAACCTAACCCCTATTGCCATCATTCACAGTGTCTTAGAAGACAAAATAGAAATATTAAAAACCGACCCCCATTTAGAAATAATTGCAGGCGCTTGGGATCGGGATAAAAGGAGAACCCTACCGGATATTTTAATCAAAGCAATTCTGAAAAGATTGCCAGAAACTCTAGACTAAATTCAAGTAATCATTTCCAAAAAAATTAATCATTAGTTTCCGTGTTTCCGAAAAACCCATGTTACAACTAAACTAACAAGCATTACAACACAGCCTATGATTACGACTCCCGCCCAATCTCAACTCTCCCTAGAAGCCTTTCTAGAGCTACCAGAAACTAAACCTGCTCAAGAATATGTTGACGGTCAAATTTACACCAAACCCATGCCAAGAGGAAAACACAGTCGCCTACAAAGCCGATTAGTTGCTGAAATTAATCACGTTGCAGAACCCAAACACCTAGCTTGTGCTTTTACCGAACTCCGTTGTACCTTTGGAGGTCGTTCCATTGTTCCAGATATTGCCGTGTTTACTTGGGATAGAATACCCTTAAATGAACAAGGAGAAATTGAAGATATATTTTCCCTTCCCCCCGACTGGACAATTGAAATTCTTTCGCCTGAACAAAGCCCAATTCGAGTCATCAACAAGATTCTATTGTGTCTCGATCATGACACCGCTTTAGGATGGTTAATTGATCCCCAAGAACGCTTAATCCTGAGCTTTCTTCCTCAGCAACAACCCAAAAGTCACCAAGGAGAAGAAGTATTACCCATCTTACCTATTCTCACAGATTTTGATCTTTTACCTGAAACCATTTTCAGCTATCTCAGCTTGAATTAATATTTCCCGGTCAATTTTTTTAACTGTTGTTTACTTGTTTAGAAAAAAAATGAAAATCATTTCTTTTCTTGGATTAGGTTCTTATCAGGTTACAAGATATGAGAATCCTCAAAAAGATAAAATTTATGAAACGAAGTATTATCAAGAGGCTCTGGCTGAGTTTTATAAACCAGAATCATTATATGTTTTTCTGACACAAAAAGTTGAAAATATCTGCCCAACAAAATTTGAGGAACTTCCAGAAGAAGGTGGTAAGTTCGTAAGAATCAAAGAAGATAAGTCTAATTGGGTGCAACTTCAGGAAAGCTTTAAAGCCAAATTTCCTAAAATTAAGCTTATACCCGTTCAAAATATTCCAGAGCGCAATACACCAGAGGACATCTGGACAATCTTCAATAAAGTCAACGAGTGCTTAGAAGATGATGATGAGGTAATTTTTGACATAACTCACTCATTTCGTTCTGTCCCTATTGTTGCACTGTTAGCCGTAAGTTACTTTCGTGTAGTCCGAAAGATCACAATCAAAGGTTTACTCTATGGTGCATTTGAAGCGCGAGAAAATGACATTACGCCCACTTTTAATCTCCTCCCAGTCGTGCGTTTATTCGATTGGTTAACCGCAACCGATCAGTTTCTAAAAACTGGCAATGGTAATGATTTAGCGGAATTGCTTAAAGAAGCAGGAGGACATACAGAAGCATTAGGAAATCGTATTTTAGAAATCTCTCAAGGTTTGCAGTTATTACGTCCAATGGATGTGATGATAGCGGCTGAAGCTTTACCCCATGATATTGAACAATCAAAACCTTATTTAGCAATAGTTGTTCCACCTTTTGAGATGCTATTAAAGCGTGTTATTGATGAATATGGACAGTTCGCTTTAGCAGAGCCGACAAATTATCAAGAAAATGGTAAAGCCGCATTACAAAAGCAGCTTTTTGAAATTGAATGGTATGCAAAAAAAGGATTAGATGTACAGGCTCTTTCCTTAGCTCGCGAATGGTTGCCATCACTCCTTTGTTATCATTTTGAGCTTGATCCAATGGACAAGCAAGCACGGGAAGATATGGAATTTTTGCTCTCTGGTGGAGTTTGGAAAGATAAAGAAACTAAAGAAATTTTGAAAGAATCAGAATATTTGCAACAATGGAAAGGCATAGAAGATCAGAAAAGAAAGCCAGTTGCTCAAGTTTGGGGTGGAGGATTTCATCTAGCCAACCTAAGAAATGATGTTTTGCATTCAGGATTTCGTAAAAGCCCAAAAACTGTAAAGCAAATCGAAGAAACCTTGCAACAAATTATTGACAAGCTGAATGAAATTGCTATCGCTTGGGGGATTATATAGCTAGTCCTAATGAGACGTGAACTCTGGGCTATTGTCCTATGTCGATTCCAGGCGAGCCTTTTTTGCACGACTCAGATAGGTTCGCTATAGAGTAAAATTAAATACATTGAGAAAATACAAATGATGAACAAAAAAACTGTCTCAGCACTTATGAATTTCATTGAGTAAAACAAGAATCATGAATCAAACCCTTCCTATGAAATATAGCGTTTCCAAATCATTGATCAACTCTCAGAGAAGTTTCTCATAATACTTCAAGCTCCTTGTAACCCTTGTATACTGTTCCCTTTGCTTTCCCTTGTGGCTTACAAAACTCAAATGGAAACGCTATAGGTAGGTTCTGCTGAATAACAGGTCTACACTGGAGGTAACAAGGGAATGGGGAATTGATAATTCCCGCGCCATCCTTCTGGTAGAATGGATTGCGGACTATTCTTGGGTTGCCGATAAACCTCATGATTTCGAGTAATGATTTCCGAACTGGTGTGACTATTGAGCTAGATGGCTCTGTGTGGCGTGTTGTTGAGTTTCTCCATGTGAAGCCGGGGAAAGGCTCTGCTTTTGTGCGCACTAAGTTGAAAAATGCCCAGACGGGTAGTGTTGTAGAACGGACGTTCCGAGCCGGGGAAACGGTTCCTCAAGCTACACTGGAAAAACGCACTATGCAACATACCTACAAGGATGGGGAGCAGTTGGTGTTTATGGATATGGAAACCTTTGAGGAAGCGCGTTTAAGTCCTGAGCAAGTGGGCGATCGCGTAAAATACCTCAAGGAAGGCATGGAGGTTAATGTAGTGAGTTGGAATACTCAGGTGATTGATGTGGAACTCCCCAATTCTGTGGTTTTGGAAGTAACGGATACGGATCCTGGTGTCAAAGGGGATACGGCTACAGGAGGCACAAAACCTGCCATTGTGGAAACGGGTGCCCAGGTGATGGTACCGTTGTTTATTTCCATTGGGGAAAAAATTAAAATTGATACCCGCAATGATAGTTATCTGGGACGAGATAACTAGGGAAAAATGTTAGAATCTAATTCTCCCATCCTCAAGCTGGGCGTTTGTCTGGCTTAAAAGCAGGTTTGTCCCGTTGCCGGGTGAATTCTGAGTTATGGGAATGGGGAAAGGCTTCCCGTTTAACATTTGAGTTTAAATGAACGTTATTTCATTTAAGCAATGACGGTGAGGCAACAATCCAATCCCGTTGATTCATGATGAGTGAATGGGCTGGGCTGTTTGGACGCATTGATAACGCTAGAGTAGGAAAAAGACTTGTGCCTATTGATTTTCAGCAAGTCCGCGAATTGCTGGCTGCGATCGCGAATACTGACATTGTTGAGTTACAACTAAAAGATAACGACTTTGAATTAACCGTGCGCAAGGGTGGGGCGGCCATGCCCACTGTTGCCTCAGATGGGGTATCAGTTGCCATGATCCCCTCTCCCCCGGCTGTTGTTCCGCCCCCCTCTCCTAGCCCACCCCCGGTAGAGAGTCCAGCCCCCCCAACGGTTGACCCGAAATGGGTTGAGATTACTTCGCCCATGGTGGGAACGTTCTACCGTGCGCCTGCACCAGATGAACCTCCTTTTGTGGATGTGGGGGAAGCGGTGCGAGTCGGTCAAACGGTTTGTATTATTGAAGCCATGAAACTGATGAACGAAATTGAATCTGAAGTGGCGGGTCAGATTGTTGAGGTTTTGGTGGCCAATGGGGAATCGGTTGAGTATGGTCAAGTTTTGATGCGTGTTAACCCAAATTAACTTCCTAACCCTATTGTTATTTAGGCACAAAGACTGCTATGATTTTGGGATCACCTAATGTAGCCTACTTGTATGCAATCAGTTAAGCCGATCCCTCAAGAGGTTGTTCAGCAGTTGTCAGAATACTTCGGTATTTTGAGCGAGCCGATGCGTCTGCGGATATTAAGTCTTCTGCGGGAAGAAGAAAAATGTGTACAGGAACTGGTTGAAGCGACTCAAACCAGTCAAGCCAATGTGTCGAAACATCTCAAAGTAATGTTACAAGCGGGGATCTTAACACGGCGGACAGAAGGGACTTCTGCCTACTACCGTGTTGAAGATCCCTTAACTTTTGAGTTGTGTAACTTGGTTTGTAACCGACTTGCTGCCCGCATTGAACAGCAAGCGCGCCATTTTCGGGATTTCACTCTAGCCAATGCTGAAGAAAAATCCAAGTAAGTGGTCTAGAGCAGCGACAACAGGGATTTTTTTGCCTTGTTCGAGTCAAAGGGGAAAATCTTGAGCATAACTGGCACGAGTTAGGGGTTGGTCTAAGATCAGGCCTTCTCCTCCGAGTACCTCTAAGGGTTGCCCTTCAATTTCCAGCCACACTTTGCCGTCAGGATTGAGACTGGTCGCAGTATAGAGAATTTGGGCAACTCGCCCACTCATGGAGGCTGTCCCCCCTCCAAAGGTAAAGTCTTCTGATAGATTAACATGGATGCCATCGGCTTCTAGGCGCACTCCTCGGAGTTCTGTGCCTTCGGGGATGGTTGTGCCGTAGGTGGCATCCGGCGGACCGTCTAGAAGTTGCTGGATGGCACTTTCTAAGGAGTCTTCGATTGTGCCTGTTTTTTCTAGTAAGGTGGCTGGGGTGGCGACTAATTCGATGTTCTCATCGAGCCAGTAGAGTTGGATGGCGGTTTCTTGGAGATTATCGGGGGAGAGGGGTTGTTGTGCTGTTCCTGTGGGAGCTTCGCTGGGGGTTTCAACGGTGGGTTGAGGGGTGCTTAATTGATTCCAAACCCAAAAGCTTGTCCCGCCTCCTAGGAGAATCGCAAGGGCAGAAGCTCCAGCGACGAGGGGATTAACTAGGGATTTTTTAGGGGTTTGGGGCGTGTTCGGGTCGTCCATAATCTCTCTCAATTTGTTCTACTAATAGAATAATGACTGTGGAGTGAAAGATGCTTGTTCCACTCTACAAGTATTTGAGTTGAGATTCCGCCTTGATTTAAGCCATATTAAGCCAGCCTTAACTAGAAAACTGCTGGGCGTAAAATTGGGCATAACGTCCATTTTGTTGTAACAGTTCCTGATGGGTGCCGGATTCGATCATTTGCCCTGCTTCGAGGACAAACAGGCGGTTGGCTTGACGGACAGTGGCGAGACGGTGGGCAATGACGAAAACGGTGCGATCGCGCAATAACCGCTCTAGGGCTTCCTGTACTAGAGCCTCGGATTCTGAATCCAGTGCGGAGGTGGCCTCATCTAAAATCAAAATGCGGGGATTGAGCAGCACAGCCCGAGCAATCGCAATCCGTTGTCGTTGTCCCCCGGAGAGGTTCACCCCCCGCTCTCCTACATAGGTATAATAACCTTGGGAGAATTGAGCGATAAATTGATGAGCATTGGCAATTCTAGCGGCTTTTTCAATAGCGGCTAGGTCAAGATCCTGTTGACCAAAGGCAATATTTTCCGCAATGGTGCCGGAAAATAACATGGTGTCTTGGGGGACAATGCCAATTTGTTGGCGGAGACTTTTGAGTTCTACATCCCGGATATTAAGGCCATCAATCAAGATTTCGCCCTGATCGGGGTCATAAAAGCGGGGGAGTAAATTCACTAAGGTGGTTTTCCCGGCCCCAGAATGCCCTACTAGGGCAATCATTTCCCCCGGTTGGACTTCAAAGCTCAGATTTTTGAGTACAGGTTGCTGGGGATTGTAGCCAAAACTGACATTCTGGTAGGTGACGCGCCCGGTAATGGGGGGAAGTGCGATCGCCTTTTGGGCTTCCTGAATATTAGGAGTCAGTTGCACCAGTTCAAAGACCCGATCCACTGAGGCCTGAGCTTGTTTAAAAGTATTGTAGTTGGTGGTGGTGATATTAATGGGGTCTACCAACATTAAGGCCGCCGCTAAAAACCCCACAAATTGACTCGCTGTTAAGTTAGCTTGGGAAATTTGCCATCCCCCTAAAAAAAACACTAATAGAATACTGGTCGCATACAAAAAACCCACCAAGACCATTTGAAAAACCTTGATCTTCTCCACCCCTAAACGGGCTTTGCGGTTTTCCTCCGCTTCTTGGGTAAAACGACCTAGGGCGTAATTTTCGGCGGCAAAAGCTTGAATCAGACGAATGCCGGACAGGAATTCAATTAACAGGGCTGAAAGGTCAGAAATGCGGTTTTGACTGCGCCGAGAGAAGTCTAGGAGACGTTCCCCAAACATGGTCACTAATAGGGCCATGAGGGGGGCAATAATAAAGGCCGCTAGGGTGAGTTGCCAGTTCATGTAAATCATGTAGGCCAACACTACAATCAGTTGTAAGACACAAGGCACAAACTGATGGAAGAGTTGGTTAATTGCTTCCCCGATGCGGTCTGTATCTTCCGTGAGACGATAGGACAAATCCCCGGTTTTCGTGGTTTCAAAATAGTTTAAGCCCAGACGTTGTAAGTGGGCGTAAACATCACAGCGGAGTTGATGGGCGATTTGTAAGGAGGCTTCGGCAATCCAGACATCTTGGCCATAGAGGGAGAGACTGCGGATAAAAAAGACCAGAATCCCTAGCCCGGCAATTTGCCCGGTAATTTCTAACTGACCACGACCTACGGAGTCGGCAATCAATTCAGCCAGTTTAATTAAAATCGGCCAACTGGCCGTAAATACAAGGGTACAGACCAAGGCTAACCCGATAACGGGGGTTTGGGGTCGGAGGTAGGGCAGGAGTAGCCAATAATTGGATGGTTTTTTCAAGTTGCTTGCGATCGCCAATAAAGTGCAAAACTAGGAAGGGTTTGCTGAATAAGTCCGGGAGTTGGGAGTCGGGAGAGGGGGAGCAGGGGAGAGGGGGAGCGGGGAATTGATAATTGATAATTGATAATTGATAATTATTTCCGATTCCCTATTCCCTATTCCCTATTCCCTATTCCCTAATTCTGAGGGACCAGGGTTTGCCTTGGCATGGTGTGATGGGCATTGGGTCCCGCATCTAAGGGGAAAAAGGGCTGGTGGATACTAATTAACTGGGCGAGGGTCTTTTTCAACTGAGTCCTTGGCACAATAGCATCTACAAAGCCATGTTGTAGCAAATATTCTGAGGTTTGGAAATCGTCCGGCAGTTTTTCTCGCAGGGTTTGTTCAATCACCCGCCGCCCGGCAAAGCCTATCGTGGCCTTGGGTTCAGCTAAAATCAAGTCCCCCAACATGGCAAAACTGGCCGTTACTCCCCCCGTCGTGGGATGGGTTAACACGGGAATATAGAGTAAATGGGCTTGGCGGTGGTGTTCCAATGCTCCCGAAATCTTCGCCATCTGCATTAAACTGAGCATTCCTTCCTGCATCCGCGCCCCACCTGATGCACAAATGATGATAACTGTCAAGCCCTCTTGGGTACCATATTCAATTAACCGACAGAGTTTTTCTCCCACCACGGAGCCCATACTACCGCCCATAAAGCGGAAGTCCATCACTCCCAAAGCTACGGGTAAACCATCAAGGAGGCCGGTTCCGGTTTGTACTGCGTCTTTGAGTCCGGTTTTCGCTTGGGTTTCTTGAATACGGTCTTTGTAGGCCTTGCGATCGCGGAAATTCAAAGCATCAATCGGTTCTAACTCCTCATTGAGGGGTTTCCAAGTTTTGGGGTCAATGAGTTGCCGAATCCGTTCATTACTATCTACCCGCATATGATGGCCACAATCGGCACAGACCATCATATTGGCTTGTAAGTCCTTGGTGTAGGCTAAAACCCCGCATTCCGGGCATTTTGTCCACAGACCATCGGCGATTTCTCGTTCCGCTTGACCTTGTTGGGTGGTTTGTTCTGATTTTTGCCGATTGGCAAACCAATCAAATAACGACATATAGTTTTTTTAAGGGTTTAGGGTTTTGTGTAATAAGAGCATTAAACAACGAAACTCGTAGAGGACGATCAGGAGTCTTCGGGGAAGTCATCGAGATCCTCCTCTTCTTGGGGACTTAAGAGCAATAGGGCTGTCCATCGATCTTGGGGAAACACCTGTAAAGCGGCCTCTCCCGACAAAAAACAGGCGCTCGCTCCCAAGCTGACCACCCGACAGGGAATCTCATGACTGGTCAGGATTTGCTGCATTAAATCAGCCTCCCAGCGTGTGCTGGTTGTGCGTACCGTAATCCAAGAGCCAGATTTCATCTTATCAAGGGAAGTTCACACTAAACAAAGGGTGTGTCAGAAGAACAACTTGGGGAATACAGAAACTCCTATAATCGTGACGCACCATCTTGATCTTAGCTTAGGGGAAAAAACCAACGGAGATAGGTTGATAAGAACATCTCACCCCAGAATAGGGTGAGTAAGGCGGCCAACGCTAAAAAGGGACCAAAGGGGATAGGTTGACTCCGTTGTAACCAACCGAGGGCGATCGCACCTCCCCCGACCATCGATCCTAACCCACAGGCTAAAAACCCCGCCACCAGTAAATATTGCCACCCTAACCATACCCCCATCATCGCCGCCAATTTCCCATCCCCCGCCCCCATTGCCGTTTTCCCTAACGCCACTGACCCCACAATGCGAATCACATCTAACAACCAAATCCCCAAGACTCCCCCCACAATAGCCTCCATCAAGGGCAAAATCACCCCCTCCACCGTCTGGGTTTCTTGCCACCCCACCCATGCTGTAAACCCCAAACCCAGTAATAGACCCGGTTGGGTTAAACAGTTGGGGAGCGTGAATGTATCGAGATCAATAAAAGCGAGGGCGAGTAACCAACTCACAAACACCCAATAGCCCAAAGTTTGCACCGTCAGCCCGAATTGCCAATAAACCCCCACAAATAATAAGGCTGTAATGGCTTCAATGAGAGGATAACGAATGGCAATGGGCGCGTGACAATGTTTACAGCGTCCTTTTAACAACAACCAGCCCAAAACCGGAATATTCTCCCTTATCCCCAAAGGGTGTAAACAGTGGGGACACCGGGAAGGAGGGGACAAAATCGACAGTCCGGCCGGGATGCGGTAGATCACCACATTTAAAAAACTGCCAATGGCCGCCCCAAACACAAGGACAAATAGGGTAATGATGAGTTCAACCCAGAAGATCATGATGGTGGGTTTTAGGGGTAGAGGATAGGAGGACGGGAAACACTCGCCCAAGCTGTTAAATTAGAATACTATATAGAGTTTTTTAAAGACGCGAATCTATGACATCCTATGCTGCCGCTTCTGCAAGAGCAGAAATGAGTGAACTCCGTCGTCTGAAAAGTCTTCTCCCCCCCGAATTACAAAGTTGGGTGATGGTAGAAGCTGCCACAGATGTAAATCCTCCCCTGATTCGCTGTGAAGAAATTGGGCGAGACGAAATTGAAATTCAGGTAGACCTTGCCAAGTGGGATAATTTAGCCATCGACCAGCGAAACCTGATGTTTTGGCACGAAGTCGGACGCATTCAAAACGATACCATCCCCCGTGAAGGCTGGGAAATGGCGGCCTTGGCCATTGGTTTAGGGGGTGCTGTGGGTGAGTTGTGGGTGCAAGATGGTTTGTTGTTATTGTTGGCCTTGGCCTTGTGTGGGGTTTCAGGATTTCGTCTCTGGCAGAAAAACAACGGGGAAAAACGGTTAGCGGAAAGTTTGGAAGCGGATGAAAAGGCGATCGCACTCGCTACCCGTTTCGGATATACCCTACCCAATGCCTACAAGAGTCTAGGCAGTGCGTTAAAGACCTTAATTGAACAAACCCCCAATCGTCGCGCCCGTAAGCAGTATGAAACCCGTTTACAAGCCCTACGACGCAGTGCTTCTAAGGCGAAAGCGAAGATGGAGCAAGACAAAGAAAACCGCCCTGTGATCTAGGGGTTTCCTCTGTTAATTAGAGTCTGCGGAATAACTCTACTCGTGGGGCTAGGGAATTGATAATTGATAATTGATAATTGATAATTGTCAATTGTCAATTGTCAATTGATAATTTCTCCCCTGCTCCCCGACTTATTCAGCAAGCCCTAATTATCAATTATCAGTCCCCACCTCCACCCCCGAATCCCTTGGCCAATCGTTCTCAATTACAACGACTCACGATTACCCCCTCACAATGCCAAGGGGTTCAAATTCGCTTAACCTCAGACCAAGAACATTATTTATTACGGGTGCTGCGCTTAGGGAAAGGCGATCGCTTTATTGCCCTATTAGCCGAAGTGGGAGAAGCTTGGATTGCCCAAATTACAGACGAGGGAGCGATGCTCAGTCAACCCCTAGAAGGGAATCGGGAATTACCCGTAGCCCTGAGTTTGATGGTAGCCCTACCCAAAGGGAACGGTTTTGAAGAGATTGTGCGCTGTTGTACCGAGTTAGGTGTAGTGGAATTTATTCCGGTTATAAGCGATCGCACCCTCCTCAAACCCAGCCCCCAAAAAGTCACACGCTGGCGCAAAATTGCCCAAGAAGCCGCCGAACAATCCGAACGGATAGTCATTCCCACCCTCTGGGATCCCCTGCCCTTAAAAGCAGCCCTCACCCCCTTAGATTTAAATTCCAAGCTAGGCTACTGGGCCCTCGCACGGGGAGCCGATCAGCATCTAATGCACCATTTAATCCACAACACCCCAAGCGAATCCATCCCCGAAATTATCCTAGCAACCGGACCCGAAGGCGGCTGGACAGCCTCAGAAGTCGCCCAAGCCAGAGAAAAGGGGTTTCAAGTCATTTCCCTCGGAGAACGCATTCTCCGCGCCGTTACAGCCCCCATCGTAGCCGCTTCCCTCCTCGCCGCTTGGTATGAACAGGGAAAGCAACCTTGAAAGCTGAGGGGTTAGAAACCGGGTTTTTGGGAGGGTTTAGAAGGCCAACGAGAGGATGAGCGCAACCCGGTTTCTAGGCTAGTGGGAGGAAAGAAACCGGGTTTCAGGGTTGGGGGGTTAAAATGGGGGGATGTCTTTGCTGATGGTGTGGCAATGGATGCGGTGAGATGGTGAGTTTATTGATTTTTGATCTTAAATAGTTTGAGGGAAGATGATGAGAGCATTTGAGGTTTTGGGAAGGGTGAATAATCAGGGTCATATTTTGTTGGATGAACCTTTAGACATTAAATCTGAGATGCGGGTTAAGGTGATTGTTTTGATTGCTGATGACGATCAGTTAGATGCTGATGATCCTACGGTTGAGGAGATTCAGGCTAGTTTGATGCGAGCGTTGCAGGATGCTCAGGCAGGGAGAAGAATTCCTTTGGAACAGATGTGGGAGGGGGTTGATGTCGAATAATCCCCAATTTGTGAATATTGATTTAACGCCTGAATATCGCAATAATCTCAAGAAGTTAGCTAAAAAATATCGAAATATTCGGTCTGATACTCAGGGGTTAATTGAGAAACTCCAAAAAGGTTTGGTGTTGGGCGATCGCCTTTCTGGTTTTGGCGATAATTGTTATGTTTACAAGGTGAGGGCTAAAAATAGCAATATCCAAAAGGGAAAAAGTGGGGGCTACCGGATTATTTATTTACTGGAGTCGAAAACCAGTATTTTGTTATTGACGATTTATAGTAAATCGGAGCAGGAAGATATTACTGCGGAGCAAGTTAAACGTATTTTGGATAATTTTGAGGAAGTCGAGTGAATGGGATGAGAGGCCGGGGGGCTGTAGTGGGCAATGGGTCGGTGCAAGAAACCCGGTTTCGGGCTTGAGGGGGGAAACCGGGTTTTTGGGAGGGTTTGGGGGGGAAATGAGGGGATGAGCGCAACCCGGTTTCTTGGCTAGTGGGAAAGAAACCGGGTTTCAGGGATGCTGTAGTGGGAAAGGAGTCGGTGCAAGAAACCTGGTTTCAGGTTTACAGCTAAAATTGTCCTCATCCAAGCTTTCGGGGATTAATCCAAATGCCCTATCGTCAGATTGCTTTAAATCCAGGTCATTATTATCATGTATACAATCGCGGTCATAATCGCGAGCTTATTTTCTTTGAGCGTGAAAACTATCTCTACTTTTTGCGACAACTTAGAAAATATTTAATCGAGCGGCAAGCTGCTGATATTATAGCTTATTGTTTAATGCCCAATCATTACCATCTCCTGCTATATGTTAAGGTGGATTATCTATCACGGGTGATGCAACAGTTGGGGTTATCCTATGCGAAGGCAATCAACCAGCGACATCGACGAGTGGGCAGTTTATTTCAGGGTCGTTTTCAGGCGATCGCCGTTGATTCAGATGAGTATTTATATCAGTTAACCCGATACATTCATTTAAACCCAGTAAAGGCGAAGATTGTCAATCGACCCGAAGATTGGGAGTTTTCAAGCTATCCAGAATATTTAGGTTTACGACGGGGAAGCTTACCCAAATTCGATGCAATTCAGGGTCATTTTAAATCCGCCGCTGATTATCGTTTATTTGTAGAAAGTTCGATCCAAACTACTACAATTCAGCATTTAATGTTCGACGAATAGCGCGTGAGGTCAGAAACCGGGTTTTTAGTAGGGTTTAGGGGGTAAACGAGAAGATGAACGCAACCCGGTTTCTTGGCTAGTGGGGGGAAAGAAACCGGGTTTCAGGGATGCTGTGGCGGGAAAGGGGTCGGTGCAAGAAACCCGGTTTCGGGCTTGAGGGCAGAAACCGGGTTTTTGGGAGGGTTTGGGGGAGAAATGAGGGGATGGGGGCAACCCGGTTTCTTGGCTAGTGGGGGGAAAGAAACCCGGTTTCAGGGATGTTGTAGTGGGAAAGGGGTCGGTGCAAGAAACCCGGTTTCGGGTTTGAGGGCGGAAACCGGGTTTTTGGGAGGGTCTGGGGGGTAAACGAGAAGATGAGCGCAACCCGGTTTCTTGGCTAGTGGGGGGAAAGAAACCGGGTTTCAGGGATGCTGTAGTGGGAAAGGGGTCGGTGCAAGAAACCCGGTTTCGGGCTTGAGAGCGGAAACCGGGTTTTTGGTAGGGGTTTGGGGGGGAAATGAGGGGATGAGCGCAACCCGGTTTCTTGGCTAGTGGGGGGAAAGAAACCCGGTTTCAGGGGTGCTGTGGTGGGAAATGGGTCGGTGCAAGAAACCCGGTTTCGGGTTTGAGGGCGGAAACCGGGTTTTTGGTAGGGGTTTGGGGGGGAAATGAGGGGATGAGCGCAACCCGGTTTCTTGGCTAGGGGGGGGAAAGAAACCGGGTTTCAGGGATGTTGTGGTGGGAAAGGAGTCGGTGCAAGAAACCCGGTTTCGGGGTTGGGGGGTAAAATGGGGGGGATGTGCGAGCAGGGGGAGGGTTAAGGTGATGAAGTTTTTCAGCAAGGTAGGAAGACGGTTAGGGGCGTTTTTAGGTCAGGGGACAGCGCAGCCATCCCTAAGCAAGATCATCCCCGCAGAATACGAAGCCTTTTTGCAAGAAGCCCTGCGCTTGACCAAGGAAAGTGGTGTTAATTCCTCGGTGGTTTATCCCTTCCTGACCCGTCAGCAAGACAAGCTCAACGAGGATCTGATTGATCTCATTCCCACCTTTGCCACCAGCAATAACATTGTTGATTTGTTTAATTTTGCCAATTTAGTGCAGCAATTTCCCCTCGGTCAACGGGCGGTTAATCTAGAAATTGCAATTGCCATCTACACCAAAGCTCTCGATTTTTTTGACCGCCAGAATGATGCATCTGCCTGGGCAATGACGCAAATGAACTTGGGGAATGCCTACAGGAGTCGCATCAGGGGAGAGCGAGGGGAGAACCTAGAGCAGGCGATTCGCTGCTACGAAGCCGCTTTAACCGTCTATACCCCCACCGCCTTTCCCGAAGATTGGGCAAGGACGCAAAATAACTTGGGGATTGCCTACAGTAACCGCATCAGGGGAGAGCGAGGGGAGAACCTAGAGCAGGCGATTCGCTGCCACGAAGCCGCTTTAACCGTCTATACCCCCACCGCCTATCCCGAACAATGGGCAGGGACGCAAATTTGCTTGGGGAATGCCTACAGCGATCGCATCAGGGGAGAGCGAGGGGAAAACCTAGAGCAGGCAATTCGCTGCTACGAAGCCGCTTTAACCGTTAGAACCCCCACCGCCTTTCCCGAAGATTGGGCAAGGACGCAAATGAACTTGGGGAATGCCTACGGTAAACGTATCAGGGGAGAGCGAGGGGAGAACCTAGAGCAGGCGATTCGCTGCTACGAAGCCGCTTTAACCGTCTATACCCCCACCGCCTTTCCCGAACAATGGGCAATGACGCAAATGAACTTGGGGAATGCCTACAAAACCCGCATCAGGGGAGAGCGAGGAGAGAACCTAGAGCAGGCGATTCGCTGCTACGAAGCCGCTTTAACCCTCTATACCCCCACCGCCTTTCCCGAACAATGGGCAACGACGCAAAATAACTTGGGGAATGCCTACGAGGAACAAGGCCAAGTTGCCGCCGCCATTCGCTGCTACCGAGCCGCCTTAGAAATCCGCACCCCCTCCTCCTTCCCCCTCGACTGCCTCCAAACCGGACGCAACCTCGGCAACTTCGCCTACAACCGCCAAGACTGGGAAAATGCCATCCACGGTTACGACAACGCCATCCGCGCCATCGAACAAAGCCGCAACTGGGCCACCAACCCCCAAACCAAACAACAACTCCTCGAAGAAGCCCTCCCCCTCTATGGCAACATGATCGAAGCCTGCCTCCACCTGGAACGCTACGAACAAGCCCTCCTCACCGTCGAACGCAGCAAAGCCCGCACCTTCATCGAACTCCTCCACAACGCCAACCGCCTCCCCCAAAACGCCACCCCCGCCCAAATCCAACAATACGAACAACTCAACCGCGAAATCGCCGCCCTCCAATACGCCCTCGACGACCAACCCCCCACCGAACCCCCCAACCCCCAACCCGGCCAACGCAGCCTCAACCTCCCCCCAACCTCCCCCCAAACCAACCCCCTCCTCACCCTCATCCAACAACGCCAAGCCCT
>NZ_JAIHOM010000042.1:0-23858 GCF_026130165.1 Spirulina subsalsa FACHB-351
CTTGACGGGGGGTGAGACGGGGGGGAGGGAGGGGTGAGGGGAAAATCTGGGTGGGGGAGGGGTTTTGGGGGGGGAAGGTGGTGCTTAAATGATGTAGACCGGAGATTAAGGCCTCAATGTCCTCGGGGGTGTTGCCGAAGGTGAGGATAAAGGTGAGGGAGTTTTCGAGGGGTAATTCTGGGGTAATGCCTCGGTTTTGTAGGATTTCGTCGGCCTCAAAGCCACTGAGGGCGAGGTGATGGAGGAAGATGGTTAAACGGGTGCGATCGCGCCATTGATAACCCGGATGGGGAACAATTGGCCATTCTAAACCGTTTAGACCGGGCAAGGTGGCGATTTGAGCCTCTGCTTGGGCGGCTAAGGCTAGGGTTTTGGTTAATAGGGCTTCCCCCTCCTTGGCCATCTGAGAGGTGGCACTGTCTAAGGAGGCTAAGAGTAGGGAATTGGGACTGGTAGACTGGACTAATCTCAAGGCATGGCGTAAACGGGGGCGGTCAAGGCGTGGGCCTTGGATATGGAGCATTGAGGCTTGACTGAAGGCCCCTAAGACTTTGTGGGTGGATTGAATGGTGAGATCCGCCCCGAGGGATAAGGCGGAGGGGGGTAAGTCGGGATGAAAGGCAAAATGGGCGCCGTGGGCTTCATCGACTATGAGGGGAATGCCGTATTTGTGGGTGATGTTGGCGATCGCTTCCAAATCCCCCCCAATGCCCTGATAGGTGGGATAGACCACTAAAACGGCTTTGATATCGGAATACTGCCTTAATGCCCCTTCTACGGCTTCAGGAGTGACCCCATAGGCTAGATCTCGCTGGGGGTCATACTCCGGCTGGATAAATACAGGCATTGCCCCTGAGAGGATTAAACCATGGAGGGCAGACTGATGAACATTGCGGGGGAGCAGCAGGCGTTCTCCTTCCCCACAAGTGGCTAAAATCGCCGCTAAAATGCCCCCGGTGGACCCATTAACCAAAAAAAAGGTTTCCTCTGCCCCAAAGGTCTGGGCGGCCAGGCGTTGGGCTTCGGCGATGCCCCCTGTCGTCCCAAACAAATTCCCCACCTCGGGCAACTCAGGGAAATCTGCCTGTCCTGCCTTCTCTCCCAATAAGTCTACTAAGGGCGCACTCATCCCCCGTCCCAATTTATGACCGGGGGCATAAAAGGGCGCGTGGGGGTGTTGGCTGAGGTGTTTGAGTTGCCGAATCAGGGGAAAATCCATAGTTAATCCACCTTACGACCTAATAGCCAATAAGTCGTCATCATGCCGCGACCTTTTACATCAATTGCTCCGCGTTCTGCGAATAAATACCGATCTTTCAAGCGTTCATAGGTTTCTTTGGTCACTTGAATTTGACCCGGTTTGCCTTGAGATTCCATGCGGGAGGCGACATTCACTGTATCCCCCCATAAATCATAAATAAACTTCTTAATACCAATCACCCCAGCCACTACGGGGCCGGTATTAATGCCAATCCGCAAACTTAAATGGTCCCCATTCTCCAGTTGAAAACTACCAATAGCATTCTGAATATCAAGGGCAAAATCAACCACCGATTCCGCGTGATCTTCCCGAGGAATGGGTAAACCTCCCACGGCCATATAAGCATCCCCAATGGTCTTAATTTTTTCTAAACCATGCCAGTCTGCCAGTTTATCAAAGAGGGAAAATACTTGATTGAGCAGGTTCACAATTTCCGTCGCGGACATTTTCGCCGAAAGGGGAGTAAATCCAACTAAATCAGCGAAAATAATCGTCACAGATTCAAACTGATCCGCAATGGATCCTGAATCTCGTTTGAGTTTATCTGCAATGCGATGGGGCAAAATATTTAAGAGTAATCGTTCTGATTGTTGTTGAGCTAAACGGAGGGCGGCCTCGGCTCGTTTCCGTTCGGTGACATCAATCAGGACGGCGAGGGATTGTTTCACCCTTCCACTGGCATGATGTTCGATAATTTCGGAAAGTAAAATATCTACAATGTCGCCGTTTTTTTTGCGCAGTTGGTAGGGAACATCTTTGGCTTTACCGATTTTTAAAAAGCTGGGTATTCCGGCTTCTAGGGCATAACTGCGGGAGGTGCTGGTCATGAAATCAACAAACATTTTGCCGATCACTTCTTCCCGTTGGTAGCCCGTGAATTCTAACCAATAGTCACTGACGCTAATAATGCGTAGGTTAGCATCACAGGAATGGAGGAGGGCGGGGGTGTTATTGTAAAGGGTGCGATACTGACTTTCGCTTTCTTGTAAGGCTTCTTCTGCGTCGTGTTTGGCTTGGGAAATGGCAATGAGTTCCCCCACAAATTTGAGGAGTTGTTGATCATCGTCGGTCCAGGTTTTGGGGCGTTGGACATTGGCTAAGGCGACGGCTCCACTGACTCCACCATAGACCATCGGGACAATGAGAATAGAGTTTAAGTTGGCTTGTTCTAAGGCTTGTTGTTCGAGGGCTGCGTCAAAGGGGAGATGATGGCGATCGCCAATAACTAACAAATCTTGCTCAATGAGCAGGGATTCTAGTAAGACAAACAATCCAGTTAGATGGGGATCTTCTGTGGCAAAGGGGGCGATGTCGGGACCAATATATTGAGCGGAAAGGCTGTATTGACTGGTGGTGCTGTCGAAGCGGAAGAGCAAACTGCGATCGCTTTGGGTAAAGGTGGCGATCGCATCTAAGGTAAATTCAATGGCCACGTTTAACCCCTGGTCAATAAACGCCCGGGCAATATTACTCAATAAATTATCCGTAGCGGCCCGTTGTTGCAGTCGTTCCTCGGCCCGTTTCCGTTCTAACTCCGCCCCAGCACGAGCGGCAAAGATTTCTAAAATTAACTCCTGTTCCCGTTGACGTTGCAGGGGTTTCACATCCAAAATGGCTAAATTACCAATGACGACCCCTTCCTTGGTTTTTAAGGGAATACCTAAATAACTTTGGGCTTGCAGATCCACTAAATCCAAATCATTGGGGAATTCGTCCTGTACATTCTCGGGATGATAGGCAATATAGCCCTCCATGACCAACTGACAAGGGGTGTCTATTAAGTCATACTCGAAATCTTCCCCAAAATCCTCCCCTAACCAAAACGCCAAGGTTTTCACCCGAGTCCGTTCAGGATTGGCGACTTGAGTAATCATGGCATAACGCACCTGCATCAGTTGAGCGAGGGAACGCGCACAGGAGCGGAAAAACTCGTTTCCGGTGGTGACGGCCGTCCCTTGGGCAATGAGTTGTAAGGCTTGTTCCCGTTGTTTCTGGGCGGTAATATCCACCCCAAAGGATTGAAACTCAATAAAGTGGCCGTTTTGGTCAAAAATGGGCTGGTCAGTCCAGCTAAACCAGTGGGATTGACCACTTCCTGAACGCATTTGATTGGTATGGGTATCAGGACGAAGATGGGTTAATAAGGACTCTAGATAGGGGCTAAACTCCTGACGACTGCTTTCGTCGAGGAAGTCCACAAATTTGCTGCCAATCAAGTGGTCTGGGGTAGAATTTTGATAGTTGGCATAGGATTGATTGACGAAGGTGAGAGTCGTGTCTGGTTTCCAGCGACAAACTAGGACATCTTTTTGGGCTTCCACCATTTCCCGATAGCGTTGTTCACTTTGTTGGAGGGCGGCCTCGGTAGCTTTGCGATCGCTCACATCCCGAGCCACGACAATCACAATATCCTCACTCAGGGGCGAGATAGTCGCCGAAAGCCAGAGGTCTTGGGACAGAAGGAAAGAGGACGGGGCAAGAGGCGAAGAGTCTAGAGTTTCAGCTTCCCGGTGAGGTTGTTCTAAGCAATACTCAATCGTCGCCGCTTCCTGCTCATCTAACACCCGATGCAGGGTGTCTAACATTAAATCGGCAATGTCCTTGGGGAAAATATCCCGCACCGTTTTCCCCGGCAACCAATCCGGAGGATGGGTCAAACTTTGGCTTTTAGTCGGGGCCACTTTCAAACAGACCCCCGCCCGGTCGTACAATAACACCTGATCCGTCATGGCCGCGAAAATACCCCGTAACTCGGCCTCGGTTTGTTTTTGTTGAATTACCTGCCCTAACTGGGCGGCCACTCCCTTCACCAACTGACACAAGCGCTCATCCTGTTCCCGCGCTTCCACCATAAAAAAGATCAGGGCTGCTAAGACTCGATTCTCAGAATTTAAAATCGGCACCCCAAAGGCCGCCCTTAAGCCCCCCTCTTTCGCTAACTCTAAGCGCAAAAAAGTATCATTTTCCAACAGGGAAACATCCGTCACCCATTGAGATTGTTTAGACTGCCAAATCTGCCCCGGAATTTCGTCCTCGGGCAATAATAACAGGGCTTGACTGTAGTCTTGTAATCGCCCTAACGCCGCCGCTAACTCCTCCGGCAAATGACGACGAACCCAAGTACAACGACATTCTAGGGCGGTATGGTCGTCACTTTCTACCCAAGCTTCCCCATAAATCCAGCCCGTTTTTTCGCACACTTGATTCAGGGCAATTTCTAGGGCTTTCTCAAAAGAATGTGCGTCACTAATGGCTTGACTAATGGTTAATAGAAGCTTAACTTCCTCTTCCGCCTGTTGACGCTGTAACTCTAATTCGTGGGACTTGATGATTTTGCCCAAACTTTGCGCCATCAACTCCACAATTTCAATGTCCTGTTGGGAGTAAATGCGCTCCTCGGGGGAGGAAAAGGCGAGGGTGGCATAAATCACCCCATTGACCCAGATGGGAGTAGCGAGGTAGAAATAGGGGGGATTTTGCCCGGGATTCTCTCCCTCTTCCAAGTTTTCTCGGGTTGACTGGAGAATCGTGGTTTTTTGGTCAACAACTAAGGCACAGGAGGACTGACTGAGAGAGGATAAAATCGGGTCGGGTGGAAGTTCTCCTTCTCGATTGTAACGGGAGATTAACTCACAGGCTTGACCCCGCACCCGACTGATGACCCCTGTGGTCAACTCCAGAATATTACAGCCTGTGGCTAAATAATCCTGACACAAGGCTTCAAAGGACTCATAGCTTTGAGAATTAATCCGTTGCAGTTCCTTTAAACTTTGACTAAAGCGCTCTAACTCCTGATTTTGGCTAATAATTTGTTGGGAAAGATGACGCACTCGCAATTGATTTTCAATCCGGGCGATCACTTCTTCCTGTTGAAAGGGCTTGGTAATGTAATCCACTCCCCCGGCGGCAAAGGCTTTCACTTTGTCTAAACTGTCATTTAAGGCACTCAGGAAAATCACCGGAACATCTTGGGTTTTGGGGTCGGCTTTTAAGCGTTGACAGACCTCATAACCGTCCATCTCCGGCATCATAATATCCAGTAAAATCACATCGGGGGGTTTGGCCTGGGCGCCTAAAATGGCGAGTTTTCCGTTGAGTGCAGGGCGGACACGATAACCCGAACGACTTAACATATCGACTAACAGCCGCAAGTTAGCTGCCGTATCGTCAACAACTAAAATATTCCCTTTGGGGGATTGAGTGGAGGAATCAGTCATGTTGGGCTAACTCGCAGGTTACGGCTGTCACACTAGGGTTAGGAGATGCACAAAACACGGCCGGGTTAAACTTCTGTGGATTTTCATGCCATTGACTACAACTCTGTTAAGACCTAAGAACTGTTACAGGACACACCATGTTTCCGGATTCAGGGGGACTGACAGCATTTCCGTCTAGGTATAATAGTAGCTTAGAGTTCCCCTAATTTTGTGGGTGCGATCGCCTAATAATGGCTTTTGCCAGAGGAATTAAATACTTAATATTCACGGAAAATCTTGATATGTCCGCAAAAAAACGGATCGTTTACCAAGAATTTGGATCTACTAGCGGGAATCCCCCGCCAAGCACCCTTAACACAGAACGCCCTGATTTACCCTCCCACCAGCAAAACTTATTCATTCAAGCCTCTCGCAAGGGACGCAAAGGAAAAACGGTGACGGTGATCAGTGGGTTTCAGTGTAAGGCCACCACTTTAGCGGATCTGCTCAAAGAACTCAAGACTAAGTGCGGAACAGGTGGCACGGTGAAGGAAAACACCCTAGAAATCCAAGGGGATCATAAGCAGAAACTCCTCGCACTCTTAACAGAGATGGGATATCGTGCCAAAATTAGTGGCGGTTAATTTTGCCTATTTCTTGTGCTTTGTTGGGAGTGGCGGATTGCCTAGAGTCCTTTTTTCTCCCACTCCCTAAACGTTAGAAAAACGACGCTTGAGGATATAGGGAATCTGTTTCAAGGTTAAGGTCAGTAATTTAAAATTGCTCAAAGTTTTGAGGAATGTTTTCCAACATCCCTGTTCTTTAAGGGGTTGGATGATGGTGTAATAATCTTTCTCTTGTTGAACTTCTTTTAAATACTGGTTAACTAATGTTTTTAGGGCAGGATTCGATTGAACTGAATCCTGCTCTAGTAAATAACGATTCACTGCACAAAATTGGTTTAATATTTTGACTTTACGGAACGTTGAAGCTGAACCGGGGCGTGAGCGACGATAATAATAGTAGGCTTCTGGAATTACGACAAAACGCGCTCCTTTTAATAAACACAGGGTATAAAGAAGAAAGTCCTCTATGGGGGTTACTTTGTCTTCATAAGCTAAGGAATTTTGGACTAAAAAGGAGCGCTTGATTAAAGGTTTTGTTAACCCTAAATGAGGACTTATTTTTCCGGGTTTTCGATTGAGATCAATAAAGGTTAGAATATCAATTTTTCGCGGTTGACTAAATTCTGCTCTCGCCACAGAGAATAAAGTTACATTGGGATCATACTTTTCGTCTTGAATAAAATATAAATCATCGGCAACGAGATCCGCTTTTTCAGTTTGGGCAACTTGCCATAATTTCTCAATCCGTTCTGGTGCATACCAATCATCAGAATCTAAGGGAACAATCCAGTCTCCTTGGGCGGCTTTGATGCCTTGATTTCGACAATATCCTGCCCCTCGGTTAACCTCATTCTTTATAATCTTTAAACGAGGATCTGTGTAGTTCTCTACAAGGTTTAAAGTTTGGTCAGTTGAGGCATCATCAATTACAATAATTTCAATATTTTGCTCGGTTTGATTGAGCGCAGATTCTAGACACTGGATAATATAGTTTTCTGCGTTATAGACGGGGATAATAATTGAAACCTTGGGATTCATGGTTAATAAAGTTAGATTTAACGTTCAAGATTGAGGAAGTAAAATTTTTAAATATTCTTGGGTTGCTCGGGTTTGGCTAAATTGTTCTAACCAAGCTGGGTCAATTTTTGGACTGTTCCCGGCTAGGATTTGTAAGATAGCTTGGGCCATTGTTGTACTATCCCCAATGGGAACGAGACAACCATATTGTCCATCTGCGAGAATTTCAGCCGCACCGCTTTTACAGTTGGTAGAAATAACGGGGGTGCCAACAGTCATGGCTTCAATTAATACAGTCGGTAAACCTTCCCAGCGGGACGATAACACAAAGACGGCGGCCTGTGCCATATAGGGGTAGGGATTATCGATATAGCCTAATAAGGCGACATCTTGGCTTAAATTGAGGTCTTGAATGAGGGTTTCGAGGCGATCGCGATCGGGCCCCCATCCTAGGATAACTAACCGTGCTGCTTGGGTTTGACGCACTTGAGCAAAGGCTTTAATGAGGGTGGGAAAATCTTTCTGGGTTTCCAGTTTCCCAACTCCTAAAATTACGGGGGGTTCTCCGGGTTGAAACCAAGGATGATCAAGGGGTTCTTGCGCTTTCTGCCGCAATTCTGGGGTGATGACGGGGTTATAAATGGTTTGGATGGGAAAATCACCCATTAAACCCGTACTCTGGGCTAAATCCTCAGCCGCTCCTTTCGACACAGCAACGATACTATCTGCCCAAGGATAAAAATAACGCACAAACCAAGGTAATAACAACTGCTTGGATCGGCTTGTCTGTTGAATAGCTTGGGAAAAGGTATTATGTTCAGAAACAATAATTCTAGTCGAGATGCCCCCCAATCGTTTCGCCCAGATGGCTATTTCATTGGCATAATGTAGGGCAGATAAGAGGGCTTTAGGTTGTTCAGTTTGCAGATATTTTCTTAAGGCAAAAACAATCTGCCAAGCTTGAGCAGAATCTAAATTAATCACCCGAATTTCTGAGGGTATTTTCTCTAAATGTGGCCCCCACGCTTGCCCTAAAACAAGGTCTACTTTTAAGCCTTCATCTAGTAATCCTCGCGCCAGATTTAACATGACTCTTTCTGCTCCCCCTCCCCCCAAATAACGCAGGAATAAGGCTACATCGGGTTTTCCTAATTCCATGGATCATCCCTCCTGTTTCACACCGTTTTTAGGATTATAGTTTTGATTTGAGGTGAGAGGCTAAAAATACTAAGTTCCCTATAGCGGGACTCACCATGATTTGAATGGGGCAATTAACATCAAAAATACTGACCCAAGGGAGAGTTTAAGAGAGCGGGGAGGAGTTGATCGGACTGCCATAGTAGGGCTAAACGGGTGAGGTAGTAGCTGAGAAGGAAAAGACCTAAAAAGGGGAGAAAGGGGGGTTTATGGCGACGCAAGGGGCCACTGAGTGAGATTTTGAGGGGGTGTCCTTTAATCAGTTCGGTGCTGAAGTAGAGCAGGGCAAGGACGAGAAAAACGAAGAGGAAAACCCCTAGAATATGGTAGGAGAGGGATTGGTAAAGATGACCTTGCGCGATCGCCATTAAAGAACGAGTGAGTCCACATCCGGGGCAGGGGATGCCTGTGAACTCCCGCAGAGGACAAGCAAAGGGGGAGGACAGATCAACGTGGGAGAAGAAATAAGCCCCGAGGATGGGGGAAGAGACGACGGAGAGTTTCAGGATGCGATCGCCTTTTTCCGTTGAACTTAAAGGGGAAGGATCAAAATGGAAAGAAATCACCGTTTCAGTTCAGTTAAAGAACACCCCCCATTTTACCCCTAAATTTTATGACAAAACCGCATCGAAATCAAGGCGATCAAATCTGGCAATATTTCCGCCAATATTTTTGGACGATTGCCCTTATCTTAGGTATTCTGGCAGCCCTCTGTTTTCCTCCCCCAGCTAACTTTTAAAGAGGATGGGTTTTGATTGGAGTCGAGAACGGTATAGTAAGCGAACCACGGTCATCAAAATTATATCCGAAGCTAGTGCCTAGTCCATTCGCGATCCAGATAGACCCGCTATATATAAGATTCAATTAGTTTGCGCAATTTAGGCACAATCCGACGATTTTGTAGCATGACCTTTTCCTGTTCTAATTCCAGCGCTTCTAAAAGTAATCTCAACGGAATCTCGTGTTTATCCGCCAGTTCCTTTAACTTTTCGAGCATCCCTTGATCAATCATGTTATACAGCCCTCATGGATTCTCTTGATTTTCTTTGGGGGGTTTTTCAATACTATCTAAATCTGGGGGAATGGGGGAAGGAACGGGATTGGTTTCAGGAGAGGGGCGTAATTCTCGCATGAACAAACGATCTACCTGAAGGGGAATAGTCATGTTTAAGTTAACCCCATCTGCTGTTACGGTTTTTCCCTGACTGACAAAGAGAACAAACTTCAATTCTCGACCTACTTGTTGACTGACAAACCGTTCCACCTCTAGCACCTGTTTAGGTGTAATATCTATGGCTGCTTGTAGGTTCAAATAAACAATCGGGACCCTCGTAGACCAATCGATGCGGGTATCAATTAGGGTGACATCTTCCTGCCCAATGGTGATGGTTTGACGCAATAACAACGTCCGCACTACGCTTTCTAAGCGAGATTTCTGGACTAATTCAAGGAAATTGGTGCCTAGGGGAATGACTAAAAACACGGCTGAGAGAATTGCCCAGGTGATGGAGTGACTCACTTGAGCATATCCAGCTATGATGAATACCAACATACAAGCTAGGGTAATGCCCAATAAGTTGGTCGCATAGAGTAAGAATGCCCCCATTGCTGAATCCCAAAGCCCGGCAGATAAGGCTAAACCAACTACACATAAGGGCGGCATTAGGGCAACGGCGATCGCAGTCCCGGCCACAGCATCACTCACTCCCTTACGCACCTTGGCAAAACCACTAATTCCCCCGGCCGCTAAAGCAATCCCCAAATCTACAATATCCGGTCTAATGCGGGCTTGAAATTCGGAACCAAACCCGGCAATGGGGACAATAGCCCCGAGAAACCAAGAGAAGAGAATGGCCAGTAGAGTTCCTCCCACAATAGCAATGACGGATTTCCGAAACAGGGGAACGTCTCCCTCTAGGGCAGAAAAGGCTAATCCTCGCAGGGGTAACATGAGGGGAGCAATCAACATCGCCCCAATGATCACGGCCGCACTGTTACTGAGAAGGCCAAAGGTGGCGATCGCACAGGAACTAATAATCAACACCACATAATTAGTCGTCCAACTGGCCTCTGAAGCTAATTCACTCTGGAAAATGTTTAAACGTTCCTCCGTCACCGCTTGGGGGATAAAACGACGCAAAAAACGCAGGTAGGCACTCAGAGATAAACGCATATCAGGATATGGGGGTAGGGAATGGGTGAGAGGCAAGAGGGAAGAGTCGGGAGTTGCAGTAGGGGGAATTCATGTCAACTCTACACCCTCTCTATTCCCTATTCCCGATACCCTCATTATGTGAAACTGTTATGTAAAACATTGTAGGGAAATCATTTATGCTAGCGAAACGGATTTTACCTTGCTTAGATGTGAATGCAGGCCGTGTGGTCAAGGGGATTAATTTTGTCAATCTTCAGGATGCTGGGGATCCTGTGGAGTTAGCCCGGGCCTATAATGACGCGGGGGCTGATGAGTTGGTGTTTTTGGATATTACCGCCACCCACGAAGCCCGCGATACTATGGTGGATGTGGTCTATCGCACGGCTGAACAAGTTTTTATTCCCCTTACCGTGGGGGGTGGGATTAATTCCTTAGAAAATATTAAAAATTTGTTACGGGCTGGGGCTGATAAAGTGAGTATCAACTCGGCGGCCGTGCGGAATCCTGATTTTATTAATCAAGCGGCCGATCGTTTTGGCAATCAGTGTATTGTGGTGGCTATTGATGCCCGACGACGCAAGGGCGAAAATGAGTCAGGCTGGGATGTGTATGTGCGCGGGGGACGGGAAAATACGGGCATTGATGCGATCGCCTGGGCCAAAGAAGTTGAACAACGAGGGGCCGGGGAATTATTGGTCACGAGTATGGATGCCGACGGGACTCAAGCTGGCTATGATCTCGAACTGACGCGGACTATTGCCGATTCGGTGGAAATTCCTGTCATTGCCTCGGGAGGGGCTGGCAATACTCACCACATTTATGAGGCCGTCACGGAAGGGAGGGCAGAAGCGGCACTACTCGCCTCTTTGCTCCACTACGGCCAATTGACTATCTCAGAGATTAAAGACTACCTCGTTGAGCATCAAATCCCTATGCGCCGCTAAGTATTTAGGCTTAGACCCATTTGTTAAAAGAACTGAAAGTTTCTGAGAGATGACCCAATCTCTCAGATTTTGTATACTAGAATAGAGAAAAGTTTACAAAACGTAAAATATGTTGATTCCTATTCTAATCTTTGACGTTGCACTGGTGGCCTGGTCCCTCCACCTGATGCAGGAGGCTGTTGAGCAACAGGAATTTTCTCTCATGCTAGCCGGAACGCTAGTTTCTTTATGTGCTGCGGGTTTGCTCGTAGTTTACTTTATGATGAACCATTGCCTCACCTACCTCACCCAAACGGGAGCGATGGGCTATTATTAAAGCACTTTAAGAAAACTTAGAAAAAATTTTGGGCAATCGCTTGACAAAAGCTTTTTAGTTTAGCTATTATCAATAATGCACTGAACGGGGTTATAGCTCAGTTGGTAGAGCACTGCAATGGCATTGCAGGGGTCAGGAGTTCGAATCTCCTTAGCTCCATTTTAATTAAAACCTTTGCTAGTAGAGGGTCAAGATACCTAGGTTGGGGTCACGGATTAGGGTTTGAATATCGGTCGCGTGGGTGCGTAGGATTGACTCAATATCTGTGGTGGAGCAGTTACCGCGACGAATCCAAATTACTTTTGGGGGAAAACCCCTTAGTGTGAGGAGTTCGTTGTAGTCGCTGTCTTTATTGACAGTTGGTAACGACATCGGTGACCTCTTAATTTTTCAAAACATAGTCCAGTTGCGAGTCTCAGCGTCTGGTTTTGGGGTCTAAGGCATCCCGTAGACCATCCCCAATGTAGTTAATACTCAAGACGGTGAGGAAAATGGCTAGACCGGGAAAGAGAGCCATGTGGGGGGCTTGCATCAGATAATTTTGGGCATCGTATAACATCCGCCCCCAAGTGGGAACATCGGGGGGGAATCCTAATCCTAAGAAACTTAGGGTAGATTCGGTAATAATGGCGGTGCCGACGGCTAAGGTGGCGGCAACAATCATCACGCTGATGACATTGGGGAGAATATGCACCCAAATGAGACGACGGGGACGAGCGCCGATGGCCTTGGCGGCCAAAACAAAATCCATTTCACGCAGTTGGAGGAAGTTAGCCCGCACTAAACGAGCGACGGACATCCAATTGAGGCCGCCAATCACAAGGATGATGAGGATAAAGATTCCCGCTTCGGGTCCGGCGATCGCTCTCATGGTATCCCGAAATAGATAAACCACTAATAACAAGAGGGGCAGTTGAGGTAACGATAAGAACAAATCCGTTAAACGCATCAATCCCCCCCCAATAATGCCCCCATAAAAGCCCGACAGCGCCCCAATGAAGGTTCCCAAGCTAATGGCTACCATCATGGCGGCAACGCCCACAGAAAGGGAAATGCGGCCGCCTTGGAGGATGCGCGCTAGTTGGTCCTGTCCGAGATCATTGGTGCCGAAGGGGTGTTTTAAGTTGGGGGGGGTCAAAGATTGACCAAAATCAATGGCCGTGGGGGAGATGGGATAAAGCCACGGCCCAATGAGGATGGCGAGGATCATGAGGGATAAGGCGATCGCACCCAAAACGGCCATTTTATCCCGTCGGAAGCGTTGCCAAGCATCTCCCCACAAGCTACTAGAAGGACCTTGAGATGATGAAACAGTCATGGATTAACAGATTAAAAAGAGAAACAGGAAATGGGAATTAAGACAGGGAAACAGACCTAGGCTGAACATCAATAGAGACAGCATTCCCCGGAATTAACGGCATAATCCGACTACTCAGTTTCAACTCCTCTAAAGCTGTTCGTAATTTCTCCATTGTCCCCTCCACTTGCACCAAAGACCCCAAAACCCCACTATATTCTGTAGTGGGTTCGTGTTCTCCGGCAGTAGTGGGAATCACGACTTGGGGCTGCAACTGCTTAATAATATCTAACGCCACCTCTTGCCCCCGCACAAAAGCCCCCACCACAGGCAAAGTTAAAGAAAGCAGAGGAATGATTAAAATATCGATGGGTGCAAACCGTTGTAACTGGGGAGAATGATAACCGTGGGGTTCATAATATAAACTTGTCCCGGTAGTTAAATCCTGCAAAACATAGCCATTTTCAGTCAACAGGGGACCAATAGGCGCACCCGGAAAAGCTGTGATTTCTAAACTATCGCCCAGTGAGATAGAATCACCATGTCCCAAAACCGTCACCCTTTCATAACCTAACCCCTCCACCACCTTCGCCCCATTGGGTGATGCAGCCACCGGAATTGAACGATTAAGGTGTTGCAAGGTAGGGAGATGAGCGTGATCGTCTAAACCTTGAGAAAGCAGAATCAAATCAATTTCCTCGGGAATCGGCAGTAGAGTAGAGCGTTCCCCTTTAAAAAACCAAGGCGCATTACCAAAAACTAGAGATCCCACTAACCAAGGATCAACTAAAACACGCTTTCCCCCTAATTCAATTAACCACGAGTTATTGTCAAACCAAGTCAGTTGCACCATAACGCACCTTTTCACAAGATCCCTTTTATTGTGCCATTGGTGATGACTGGACTGGGTAAGGACAAGACAATCCCCGATGGTAGTCTACAAGATATTACGAGGCTTCTAGATTATCTTCCACTTCCGCGAGAATCTCCAACATAATCGTTGCGGCATTGGAGACATAACTTCTAAATTGACTCACGCTGTCGGTGAGTCCGTCTACTTTACGGGCGATGTTCTGAGTCAGTAAAAACATGAAGGATTCTTGGTTACTCAACATAGTGTTAGCTTGTAAAACAGTAGGTTTTCTACATTGTACTTACATTTTCCTTACAGATTGTAACACATTATTGAGCAGTCAATCGCCGATCTGACCTTTTTAAGCAGGTTTTAGCTTGCTACAAAATACAAAAAAGGTCGATGTACTTCATATTCCGCAACAACTTCAGCGATTGTTAAGGTTTCTTGACAAAATGATTAATGTCGGGGGAATGCAGCCATTCTCCCTCCGCTTTAATCCACAATCAATTATCAAAACCCAACAAAAACCCCCGTAGCTTCCCCGTAGGTTGGGTGCAGCGACAGCGAAACCCAACAAAAACCCCCATAGCTTCCCCGTAGGTTGGGTGCAGCGACAGCGAAACCCAACAACTCACCGCCCAAAGCCAACATTTAAATATGTCATAACGGGATCATATTTGATTTTCAAGAATTCCTCCAACATTCTTTAGCCTGTACAAGAAACCGGGTTTCTGGGAGGGAGTGAGGGAAAAGAAGGAGGTAAAAGAAACCCGGTTTCTAAGGTTTTCTCTGAGCAATCATATATTCAATAGCCTGGGGGTTATCAATCCGTTGGGAGGCTTGAAGAATTTCGATTCCTACAACATTTTGGTTAGAGTCGAGGTCTAAAATAATTCCGGGGGTTTCTTCGTCGCTTTCTTCAATGTCTACGTCCTTCAGGGTAATTCGCAGAACATCCACTTCGGGGTCATATTTGATTTTCATAAGTTCCTCATAAATCTCTGACGATACGGCCTATTAATCATTATTTTTTGTGTTCTTGTTCATAGAGTTTTGAATTCGTTCAATTTGTTTGGGGGCATCGATTTTTCCCTAGAGGGCAATGGATTTGTTGAAATAGTCTTGGCTGTTGGGGGTGTCTCCCATAGCTTGATAGGTTAAGGCAAGTTGATAATAGTGAAATGTAAAAGTTGAGATTAGAAGTGGGAATACGGAACAAGGCTACAAAGGGATTAATATAGCCTTGAAATTAAAAGCTTAATTGCAAAATTTTTATCTTTTCTAGATCCCGCGTCATACCTAAATCTTTAAAGTGATTAGATGCTTGAGATAGATAACTTTTGGCTTGACCGAGATTCCCCTTTATTTGTTCAAGTTTCGCTTGGGATACAAGACAATAAGCAATTCTTCTCTTATCCTTATGATGCTCAACCTCAGCATATACCTCTTTTAATAAGTCTTCAGCCATATCTATGTCATTTTCCTCGATTGCAATATCAGCCAAGATTTTTTTAGCATAGTTACTATTGCGCAATCCATACTCTGGATTAACCTGACTAGATTTTTCTATCACAGAATTACATAATTCTTTTGATAGAGCGTATTCTTTTTGATAAAAAAGAACTTCAGACCGCTCGCGGTCAATATAAATTTGATATCTTAACCTATGTTGGTCACTTAAATCATGTTGAGAATTTAGATTATCTTGTTCTTTATTAAGCCATTTATGAGATGAATCATACTCTCCTAATCGCAAGAAAAGTCCAGCAAGATGATTTAACACATAATCGACTTCGGAGAAATTAGCGTATCCACACCAAGACCAAGCCTTGAGCAATAACTCCTTGGCTCTTTGTAATTGCTCAGGTTGTCCCATTAAGAGTAAGATTCTTGCTTGCCGAGACATTGTACTAACAGCAGTCCCAAAATCTCCCTTAGTAATAGCAACATCAGTCAAGTGATTTAACCAAGATAACCTGTCTTTCCAATATCCCCTTAAGTTTGTATAATTATTCAAATATGACCAGAGTTCTTTGAGATATTCATAATGATTTTCATCTTTGCAAAAATGTAAAACGCTGACTAAATTTTCCCATTCCTCCTCTATATTTTTATAGCCAATTGTAAATCTTTCTAATCGAGGGCGATTATGTTCTCTTTTTGCAAAATCAATGTACCACTGAACCCAACGCTCTAACACCTGACTCTTGAACTCTTTATATTTTTGTAATTCTGCTAAGGCATACTCTCTGGTCAATGGCAACATTTTGTAACGTCCATTGTGATAGCGAACGAGAGAGAGTCTCTGTAATGTCTCCATTTCTCGACGGATTCTACCTTCCGGTTCTGTTTCTAATCCTGCAACAGCAACAACGCTTTCCCAATTAGGTGCTTGCTTAAATACACTAAGAGTGATTAGTAGTTTATAAGCTAGAGTATTTTTAATATCACGCAACGATGTTTTAAAACTAAACTCTGCGATGTCGCCTTCGGGATTTCTTAGATCATCTTGAATAGTTTGTAAAGAACTCCCTTGTGCTAAACGTCCGATACTCCAAATAATCACCATTGGAATTCCTCCGGTAATTTGATGAAGCTCATCTTTCTGTTCTTTTGTTAAGTCAATAGCTTTTTCTCTGAGTTGTTGCTCAATCAAAAGATTACTTTCTTGATCAGAAAGAGAGTCAAGACGTATGGATTTAAAACCACATTGCTCACGAGTCGTAATAATCGATTTTATAGGTAATTCAAATAAAAATGACAACACTTTGTCTCGGTCTTCAAGTGTTTCTAAGTTATCCACAATCATTAAAACTCTATTTTTTGTCTTTAAAGCATCCGATATTTTATTCGTTATCTCTGAAAAATAATCTGTTCGACAATTATTTGAATCAATATTTGAGAGTGTTGAGTCATCTAGCACTCGGGCAATTGTTCTATAAATATCCTGAAGGGTCCTTGTGATAATTAATCGTCTCACATAACTGCTATTAGGCAGAAGATGATAATTTTTGGCGGAAACAAAAATTAAGACTTCAAAGAATGGAATATCACACTTTAAATTGGTTTCTTGCTCCAAGAGTCTTGAAGATTTAACTCGTTCTCTATAATCCAAACAGCGATATGCAGCTTCAAGAACGAGAGCAGTTTTGCCAACTCCTGCAATTCCATCAACTTGGAGAATATTAGCAGGATGATCTGCGGATAAAAATCGCATTAATTGACAAAGTTGTTCTTCTCGACCAATAAACGCATTATGTTGAGGTGGTAGGTTTTGATAAGGTGCTGTGTTGAGTTTTGCTCTGGCATATTCGGTTTGACCTACAAAATCAGAATCCTTCAAATCTGGGGGACGATCATCAACAATGATTTCTCTTTTTTCAGACTGCTCTGCTTGCAATAACCATTGTTGTTCAATGATTCCTTTCAGTCCCCGTTTAGTAACCTTAGTTGGGGGTTCAACGACTTGAGAAATATTGTGCCACAGCTTGCTCGCTGTTGACCTAACATCGGCGTAATTTTGCAGATTATATTTACCCCGTATTTGATCTAATTTTAAATCTTCCCAAGTTCCTTTAATAATTGCCTTCTCATCATCAGTTAACTTTTTCGCTAACTTCTTGATGAGCAACCTTTCGACAAATTTTAGAGCGGTTTCAACATCCATAACTCACCCCGGTCAGATTAAACCCACAAAACTCCCACAAAACTCCCACAAAGCCCCATGAACAAAATTCCACAAACCTCCAACCTGTTTTTCAGATGTAGTTGCCAAACTAAAGACATAGAGGACAACCTCTTAAGTACACCTCTCTCAAATAGGAGAAAAACCATTATGGCTACTGAAAACGTTCACACTGGCAAAAGCATCTATGGCGGCCACTACGCCCAAGACTCCAAAGGGAATATCGGTCGTGGCAACAGCGAAAGCAGTGCCATTGAAGCCCTGAAAATGGCTCAAGACAAAAAGAAAAAATAACACGCTAGCACCGTGTTGAAAATCTAGCTTCGATCATAGCACGATGGCTCAGTAGTCCATCAATCCGTGGGTGGGCATTCTCACCCGCCCCTTTTTTCTCTCTTTTGCCCAGACCTTAGTGCAACAGGGCAAAGTGATCCACAAACACCCTATTGATACTCTGTTGACTTAACCCTTCACGAATACTTACTGCGCGATCGCATTGCTGATTTAATCCCCTAAGAACATTGGCAAAACGATTAAAACCCTTGTAAAAACTTAGGAAAACTATTATGAATCATCGCTTTCTGATCAGTAAACCCCAATTCTTTTCGACTCCCCTCCCCGGTGTACTCACTACGCCCGTCACCCCCACCCAAAAGGGAAGAATCCAGTTTCAAGGCTCTTTTTATCCTGCCCAACTGTTTGAATCATCGATTAGTCATGATCTTGAACCCGGCACGGATGTAAAAGTAGTTGGGAGGATAGGTATTATTTTGCTGATCACTCGCTGAAATGGGATATTAGGAGACATCTAAAGCGAGTTGTTGGGTTTCGCTGTCGCTCCACCCAACCTACGGGGTTTTTACTCCAAACTATAAGGCTCCGGCGGCGGTTTTATCTAGAATTCCTGAACCTAAATACGTCGTGAGGTTAATGGTTTGTAAAACAGGTAAACCTCCCGCACCTTTGGGATAATCAATCACACTCACCGCACCATTCCCCTGTTTAATATTCCAGAAATTTTTCGGTTCTAACCCTAATAAATAACACAAAATTACCTTGTTAATGGCATCATGCGCCACAACTAAACCCACTTGAGGTTCAGGAGATTGACAAGCCTTTTCAATAATTTCTTGCCATGCGACAATCGCCCGATCCCAAACTTGTTGTAAGTTTTCCCCTTCTGGCATCTGTACCGTTTCTGGGCTAGTTTTCCACTCATTGAGCATTCCGGGGAATTCTGCCTCAATTTCCGACTCATATTTTCCTTCCCATAAACCATGTCCAATTTCTTCGAGTTGGGGATGGGTTTCTAGGGCAATATTAGAATGATATTGTAGAATAATCTCTGCCGTTTCTTTGGGGCGTAACATGGGACTACTCACGGCAAAATCTAAATGAACGTCTTTGAGATAATCGGCCGCTTGTTGAGCTTGTAATTTGCCTTTTTCATTTAGGGGAATGTCCCGAGTGCCTTGGAAACGAGAAACGCGATTCCATTCTGTTTCTCCGTGACGCACAAGGAGCAGACGGAGTTTATTGTGTGGGGGACGCGGGGAGGGTAGGGTAATCCCCATGTGAGAGACTTGATTTAAGGATTCCAGTTGTACGGTGTCCCCCCAGTTGCCTGTGAAGTTGAGGACGTTAATGGCACAGTTAGACTGCTGGATGGTGTGATAACGAGCGGGGGGGATACCAATGGCGCTCATGAGTAAACAGCGATTGATGCCGTTATGAGCAACGATGAGCAGGGTTTTTCCCGAGTGTTGGGATAGGAGGGTTTTCCAGAAGGTTTGGGCTTGTTCGTGGAGGGAGAGAACGGGGTAGTGTTTATGTTCTCCTTGGGGGGTGGAGAGGGTCATAAAAAATTCGTGGGGGCGCTCTTTCCAACAACGGTATCCGTCGGGATCTTTTACTCCCATTTCGCTTTTGTGGAGGCCTTCCCAGTGGGGGAGGTCAATCTCTAATAAATGGGGGGAACTTTGCAGCGCGGGGGGATTTTCGAGGGCAGAGGCGATGGTTTGGGCGGTTTGTGTGGCTCGTTGCAAAGGACTATGATAGATGGCATCTAGTTGGACTCCCTGTAATGCTTGGGCAACTTTGAGCGCGTCTTGACGACCTTTTTCGGTTAAAACGGATTCATCACAACGCCCTTGAATGCGTTGTTGGGCATTATAAGTACTTTGTCCATGACGGACAATAATGACACGGGTAGCCAAGCTTTCTGTCCTCCAATTTTTCCAATGGTATGGTTGCGGAATAATCCCAAGGGGTGCGCTTTGATGTGTTCTGGATCAAGGCACATTGATCCATTCTAGAGGACGGAGGGAATTGGGCGTGAGGGAACTTTTCGGGGGGGGAAATCGTCTAGGCTGTTTGGTCTTGTCCTTTTGTTGTCTCCGGTGAGTTATGAAATCTTTCTGGACTCGGAACTCTTTCTCGACGCTGCTGGGGGTGGTCATGAGTGCGATCGCCATCTCACCCGCTTGGGCCGTGGATCCCGCACCCATCACCTACAACACCCGCACGGACTGGTCTACTCCCCTCTACAATGAGTTTGATGGTTTCCATGTCAATGATCGTCATGACCGAATTGGTGGCCTCAATGGTCATTTTGTCAGCCAATGGAGTCGTTCCGGCATTCGTCTGACGGTACGCAATTTTTGGGTCACTGGAGAAAGTTTGGTTCCCCGCACTCGTTACCGTCGCCGTTATTTTTACAATCGCCGCACAGGACACCGCTACAGTCGTTATATCCCCTACACGGATTATCAGCGTGTGCAACATTGGAGTCATCGGGATATTTCCCCGGATGTGATTCATTTTCGCATCAATGGCGAGGCCTATGAGTACAGTGGGGGGGAAGTTCCCCCAGATTTGGCGGCCGCTTTAGCTAATGCACCCCGAGGAAATATGACGATTCGTCTCGAATTTCAAGACCCAGACAGTGGCAGACGACGAGCGAGTTATGATGTGGAAATTGGGGCGGGTACTGTGGCAGCATGGCGGCAGGTGTTCGGGGAGGAACGAGAAACGAGGAGTGAGAATTAAGGCTTGATCTAGCCATTTTTGTTAAGAAGATTACAAGGTGAATGCTTTGGAGGTGCCAACAGCTTTAAAATCAAGGCTGGGGCATAACACTGTAACCTAGCATCTCTTCTCCTGCGACCCACAATTTCAAACTAAAACGCTTTGTCACTTCTGCCAACTATTGGAGATGGTTGGGACTAAATTCTACTGGCCAACTATTTTTTAGTTTGCTGTTTTGGGTGGAAAACTAGCCTGCAAATTGTTTCTTTTGGGGGGGTTAACTCAACAGCATTTCTGAGTTGAGATGAAATACCGGAAGCGTTGGCTAGGGTTAATGGGTGCGTTGTTGGGTTTCGCGCTCCGCTACACCCAACCTACAAATCACTTAGATTTCTGGTTACTGTTTTGTTGGGTTTCGCGCTTTGCTGTACCCAACTGGCAAATACTGGCAGCGCCCAAGGGCAACTACAAACTTTATTACAAGGGCTTTAAAAAAAATGAATACAGAACAACGTCGCTTACAGGAAATACAAGAACAAAATATTCCTTGGAAAAAATGGGGACCCTATTTAAGTGAACGACAGTGGGGAACGGTACGGGAAGATTATAGCCACGATGGACAAGCTTGGGACTATTTTAGCCATGATCAAGCCCGTTCTCGCGCCTATCGTTGGGGGGAAGATGGCCTCGGGGGAATTAGTGATGATCACCAATTGCTCTGTTTTGCGATCGCACTCTGGAATGGTCAAGATCCCATTTTGAAAGAGCGTCTTTTTGGCCTCACAGGTACGGAAGGCAATCATGGGGAAGATGTTAAAGAATATTACTTTTATCTTGACAACATCCCCACTCATGCTTACATGAAATTTCTCTATAAATATCCTCAACACTCCTTTCCCTACAGTCATTTAGTCACAGAAAATGCTCATCGGGGACGGGAGGGGATGGAGTTTGAATTACTCGACACGGGGATATTTTCAGAAAATCGCTACTTTGATGTGTGTGTGGAATATGCTAAGGCATCTCCCGAAGATATTTTAATTAAAATTACGGTGGATAATCGCGGGTCAGAAGAGGCAACTCTGCACGTTTTACCGACTCTCTGGTTTCGCAATACTTGGTCATGGAAAGGAGGCGTTGAAAAACCTAAACTAGAGCAAGTTTCTAGTACCAATGACTTTCGCAAAATTGTCGCCTATCATCCGCAATTGGGAGATTATTGTTTATACAGTCAAGGCAACACCTGCGTTTTATTTACTGATAATGAAACTAATTTAGACCGACTCTTTCATGTTCCCAATGAGGGTGAGTATGTGAAAGATGGAATTAATAATTATGTGGTAAATCGCCAAAAAGAAGCCGTTAATCCCCATAAAATAGGGACAAAAGCCGCCCCCCATTACTTTATGGATTTAGTGGGAGGGAGTCGCAAAGTCATTCAATTGAGGCTGGCTAAAAATCGTGATATTGCCCAACCGTTTGGAGAGGAATTTGAGCGCATTTTTAACACACGACAACGAGAAGCTAATGAGTTTTATGATCAACTTGCTCCCCAGTCTTTAACTGTAGAACAACGGGCAATTCAACGACAAGCTTTTGCGGGTTTGTTGTGGAATAAACAGTATTATAGCTATAACGTTGCTCAATGGTTAAAAGGGGATGAAACAATGCCCTATCCTGCGCCAGAACGGGAATTGATTCGCAATGGGCAATGGATTCATCTGGACAGTAATGATATTATTTCTATGCCGGATAAGTGGGAATATCCTTGGTTTGCGGCGTGGGATTTGGCGTTTCATTGTATCCCCTTAGCCTTGATTGATCCGGACTTGGCGAAACATCAACTGGATTTAATGACGCGGGAATGGTATATGCACCCTAACGGCCAAATTCCCGCCTATGAGTGGAATTTTAATGATGTTAACCCTCCGGTGCAAGCTTGGGCGACTTGGCGGGTGTACAAGATTGAAAAGAAATATAGCGGAAAAGGCGATCGCATTTTTCTCGAACGAGTCTTTCAAAAACTCCTGTTAAACTTCACCTGGTGGGTGAATCGCAAGGATACCGAAGGAAAGAACGTCTTTGAGGGGGGGTTTTTAGGCTTAGATAATATCGGGGTGTTTGACCGTAGTGCGCAACTCCCCACCGGAGGCCATTTAGAACAAGCGGATAGTACCAGTTGGATGGCCATGTATTGTTTAAATATGTTGGCGATCGCCTTAGAATTAGCCCGGGAAAACCCAGTCTATGAAGACATGGCCACCAAATTCTTTGAACACTTCCTCTATATTGCCGATGCACTCAACCACATCGGCCCAGATAAAACCCAACTCTGGGACAATGAAGAGGGATTCTTTTTTGATGTTCTCAACCTCCCCAACGGAGAACGCATCCCCCTTAAAATTCGCTCCATGGTGGGGTTAATTCCCCTCTTTGCCATTACCACCCTTGAACCCGACCTATTAGAACAATTTCCCCGCTTTAAAGCGCGTTTAGAGTGGTTTATTCGTCATCGTCCCGATCTCAAGCGCAATGTAGCTTGTATGGAAACCTCCGGGGAGAAAGCACGGCGAATGTTAGCCTTATGTTATGCCACACGCGATCGCCTAGTCCCCGAAGACAAACTCAGACGCATCCTCAACCAACTCCTCGACGAAAACGAATTTCTCAGTCCCTACGGCATTCGTTCCCTCTCTCGTTACCACCAAGATCACCCCTATAGTTTTTGGGTAGGAGACGAAGAATATCGCGTGAGTTATGAACCGGCCGAATCCACCAGCGCCTTATTTGGCGGCAATTCCAACTGGCGCGGTCCCATTTGGCTCCCCCTAAATTTCCTAATTATCGAAGCACTCCAACAGTTCCATCACTATCTAGGAGATCAATTCCAAGTCGAATGTCCCACCGCATCCGGTCAATGGATGAACCTCTGGCAAGTGTCCCAAGACCTCTCCCAGCGTCTCCTTCGTCTCTTCCTCAATGATCCCTCCGGTTGTCGTCCCGTATTTGGAGGAAATAACAAGTTCCAATATGACCCCCAATGGCACAATTCCCTATTATTCTACGAGTATTTTCACGGCGACAACGGCGCAGGCATTGGAGCCAGTCATCAAACCGGGTGGACAGGATTAATTGCCAAGTTAATCCAACAAATAGGTGAGTATAGAGGATAAAAACCCATGAAAACCGACAGCATCTTTTACCGTATCTTTCAACAATATCCTCGCAGTTTCTTTGAACTCCTGAATCGTCCTCCCACAGAAGCCAATGACTACCAATTC